>JAFQLA010000230.1 GCA_017396725.1 Oscillospiraceae bacterium | reverse complement strand
TGACCGCATATCCGATCAATTTGCTGATTTGAGAGAGCTTTGCATCCACATCCCGAGGGGTGACAAACAAATTGCGTCCCTGTTTTTCCACAGAGGGCGGCAAAGATGCGCCTTCTCCCAGCAGATCGATGGCCAGCGTTGCGGTATCCACCACCGTGGGGACGCCAATGGAAACCACCGGCACCCCCATGGACTGCCGGTTCAGAGCCATGCGGGAATTGCCCACACCGCTTCCCGGAATGATTCCTGTATCGGAAATCTGCACCGTGGAACAAAGGCGATCCAGACTGCGGGCCGCCAACGCATCGATGACAATCACTGTTTCGGCGCCTGCACGCTGCGCCATTCCCTGCACCCATTCTCCGCTTTCCAGACCGGTCGTCCCCAGCACTCCCGCTGCCGCCGCGCAAAGGGGCCGCAGCTGCGGCAGCACATCGGAAAGGTGACGGGTAACAAGCAGATGCTCCACCGCCATGGGGCCAATGGCGTCCGGCGTCATCAATCGGTTCCCCAGCCCGGCTGCAAACACACAGCCACTGGGGGGAAGAAGGTCTCTAATAAGCTTTGCCAGAACATTCACCGCGGCCGGAACTTCCTCTGCCCGGTTTTGGAAAAAGGGAGAAAGATCTACCGTGCAGTATCTGCCGACCGGTTTTCCCAGCGTTGCTGCTCCCTCTTCATTGAGAATATCCACCTGCGTGACGCCATAGCCCTCTTCTGTTTGCTCCGTCGCCTTCACGCCGGAAAGCCGGGAGGTCTCTTTTGCGGATTCCTCCCAAAGTTCCTTGGCCTCGAGGGCCAAATCCGTTCTCCACCCTAGCATTTTCTGGAAATCCCCCTTATGAAATACAATATCTTGTGTCTTTTCCATATCCTTTGATACAAGGGGTATTTTATTCAAAAAAATATAAAGAAAATGAAAAAAACACTTGCAAAACGAAGACAATCGTGCTAAAATACCATTCTGCGTGGGGAAGTTTTATCTTTTCCCGGAGATTTTAACATCGGAGGAGGTGTTTGGTTTGCCGAATATCAAGTCTGCTAAGAAGCGCGTGCTGATCACCGAGGTGCGCAACGCTCGCAACAAGGCTAACAAGTCCGCTTTGAAGACCGCCATGAAGAAGTTTGAGGTCGCTGCCCAGGAAGGCAATCGCACCGAGGCCGAGGGCGCTTACAAGGTTGCTGTTAAGGCCGTCGATCAGGGCGTCAAGAAGGGCATTCTGCACAAGAACAATGCCGCTCACAAGAAGAGCGCCATGACCCTGAAGCTCAACAGCATTGGCTAATTGAACCAAACAGAAAAGACCACCTTTGGGTGGTCTTTTTTCTCGTCTATCATAAAAGCATCCTTTGGGGCAAACGCTCCAAAGGATGCTTTTTCATACCTATTATAATAATGAATAGCCTCAGCCGCTTTTGCGGCGATGCGCGGCGACCGGCGAATGCTCCCTTACAGCTTTTCCAGTTCCGCCTGCCACAAAGCTGCCACCGCATCGCTGGGCATGGCCCAATCTTTCCCACCGCGCAAGCGCGGCGGGAGCCCTTTGGGTATTTCACTTCCTCGGCGAGCAAAGCCCGCCTGCGGCAAGGTTTTGCTCTGCAAAACGCTTGGACGCCGCTTCCGCGGCGATGCGCGGCGACTGGTAAGTGACGGTTCTTACAGCTTCTCCAGTTCCGCCTGCCACAAAGCTGCCACCGCATCGCTGGGCATGGCCCAATCGCCGCGGGGGGAGAAGGTGATGCTGCCCACCTTGGGGCCATCGGGGAGACAAGAGCGCTTGAACTGCTGCATAAAGAAGCGGCGGTAGAAATTCTTCAGCCACTTGAGCAGGATCTCCCGATCATAGCGCTTGCCCAGCGCATACTCGGCAAGACGCAGCACCTTGGCCGGAGAGAACCCGTAACGGATGATATAGAACAGGAAGAAATCGTGGAGCTCATAGGGGCCTACCAAGTCTTCCGTCTTCTGGGCGATCTTTCCCTCGATGGCGGGGAGAAGCTCGGGAGAAACAGGCGTATCCAGAATATCCTCCAGCACGTGGCTCAGGCGCTCATCCTCTTCTGCCTTGTCACCGGCCACGAAAGACACCAGATGGCGCACCAGCGTCTTGGGAATGGAGCCGTTGACACCATACATGCTCATGTGGTCACCGTTGTAGGTGGCCCAGCCCAGCGCCAGCTCGCTGAGATCGCCGGTACCGATAACCATGCCGCCGCACTGGTTGGCCACATCCATAAGCACCTGGGTTCGCTCACGGGCCTGTCCGTTTTCAAAGGTAACGTCGTGGTTATCCATGCTCTGGCCGATGTCCTTGAAGTGCTGCTGCACAGCTTCACCAATATCGATGCGTTTCAATGTGGCACCCAGGCGCTCTGCCAGTTCCACCGCGTTGTCACGGGTACGGTCGGTGGTACCGAAGCAGGGCATGGTGACGGCCAGAATATCCGTGGAGGGACGGCCCAGCATCCGCATGGCGAGGGCCGTGATCAAAATGGCAAGGGTGGAGTCCAGACCGCCGGAGAGACCCACCACCGCCTTCTTGGCGTGGGTGTGCTCAATGCGCTTTTTCAGACCGGAGGCGGCAATATAGAGAATCTCGTTGCAGCGCTCGGCACGCTCGGTGGGATCCTCGGGAACGAAGGGAGAGGCAGAAATATAGCGGGTCAGCTTGGTCTGAGCAGGCTCCAGATCGAAGGGACGGCGCCAGAACTTCTCATCCTCCGCAGGGCAATAGGTGTTCATGCGGCGGCGCTCATAGATCAGCTTATCCACATCAATTTCAGAAATGGTGAGACCGTTGGCAAAGCGGCGCTCCGCCAGAAGGGTTCCGTTCTCCGCAATGAGGGTATGACCGGCATAGACCGCATCAGTGGTGGACTCACCCTCACTGGCCTCGGCATACACATAGCCGCAGACCATCTTGGCGCTGTGGGAAGAAACCATGGAGCGTCGGAAGGCCGCGCGACCCACGATCTCGCTGGTGGCGGAAAGGTTCAGCACCACAGTGGCGCCGGCATTGCGGCACAGATCCACGCTGGGCGGCACAGCAGCCCACAGATCTTCACCAATCTCCACGCCGATGACAAGACCGGGCATGGTGGAACAGGAGAAGGTGCCACAGGTGCTCATGCTGGCATGGACGCCGCAGAGCTTGACAGTACGCTCGCCGCTTTGGGGCGCACTGAACCAGCGCAGCTCATTTTTCCCGCTGTGATTGGTGAGATTGGTCTTGGGAACCACCCCAAGGATCTTTCCTTTATGTATAATTACAGCGCAGTTATACAGTTTGTTGTCAAATTCACCTCGCACCGGCATGCCCAGCGCCGTG
>JAFQLA010000229.1 GCA_017396725.1 Oscillospiraceae bacterium | reverse complement strand
CCGGTAAGATACTTGAAATCGGGGGAGGAGAGCTGCACGCAGACGCGGCCAATATCCGTTTCGGGATCGGCAAAGCGGTTCATGGGCGTCTTGGGCACATTTTTCTCGAAAGCTTCGGGGAAGTTATTCTTGAATTCCTCCAGCTTGACGGTCCAGGCCAGAGGGCAGATAATGTTGACATTGATGCCGTCTTTGCCCCATTCGTTGGCGGCTACACGGCTCAGGCCGCGGATACCTTCCTTGGCAGCGGCGTAAGCGCACTGGCCGAAGTTGCCGAAAAGGCCGGCGCCGGAAGCGAAGTTGATGACGCTGCCCTGTGCCTTGACAAGGTAAGGATAAGCTGCCTGCATATAATGGAAAGCGGAGGAGAGACCGGAATAAATGGCAAGGTCAAACTGCGCGGTGGTGTGATCTACAAGAGGAACGCCGGAGGCAGAAGCCTGGGCATTGTTGATGAGGACATCCAGACCGCCGAATTCCGCTACGATCTGTTCCACAGCGGCCTTGGCACACGCGGCATTGTCGCTGCCGTAGGAGATGTCTGCCTGAATGGGCAGCACTTTCACGCCATAGAGCCGTTCCAGTTCTTCCTTAGCGTCCAGGAGCTTTTGCATATTACGGCCGGTGATGGCGATGTTGGCGCCTTCTTTGGCAAATGCGGTAGCAATGCCGTAGCCGATAGAACCGGGTCTGCCGTTGGCGAGGACGGCGCGGCCGCCGCCGGTGATAAGAACGGTTTTTCCCACAAAATTACCCATAATAGGAACCTCCTTGAACTTGATACAGAAAATGCAGGAGCAAAAGTCCTATAGTTTTATAAGAACTCTTGTTTTCTATGATTCTAAAATACCACATAAAAGATCAAATGTCAATAATTGCCATAAAAATTAATTATTTAACAGATAAATTAAAATTTTAACATGGATTTAGTATGCCGCGCCGGAGCAGGGAATATCCGTGGAAAAAAGAAAAAACCCCGACAAAGTCGGGGTTTTGAAACGGTCAATTGCGGGAGAATTCTTCCAGCACAAGATCTTTGTTCTTATCCAGCGCCCACTTGATGCTCCACTGGTTGGAGAAGATCAGAAGGTTATTGCCCTTGAAGTCCTGCACCCAGCGGGTGTCGGAGGCCAGATTCAGCGTTTTGGGATCGAGATCCTTGTTGCCGATCCAGCGGATGAACTGGTAGGAGAGGTTGCGGCGGCGGATATCCACATTGTATTCGCTCTTAAGGCGGTGTTCCAGCACTTCAAACTGCAGCACACCGACAACGCCCACGATAACGCGTTCCATACCGGTATCGGGTTCGTGGAAGATCTGGATGGCGCCTTCCTGCGCGATCTGGGTCACGCCTTTGGCGAACTGCTTGCGCTTCATGGTGTCCACCTGCTCGATCTCAGCGAAATGCTCGGGAGCGAAGGTGGGGATGCCTTCGAATTCCACCTTCATGGCGTTATCGCAGATGGTATCGCCGATGGAAAAGATGCCGGGGTCGAAAACACCGATAATATCGCCTGCGTAAGCTTCGTCAATAATCTCGCGTTCCTGCGCCATCATCTGCTGGGGCTGGGAGAGCTTGGCCAGCTTTTTGCCCTGCACATGCCAATATTCCTTGTTGCGGTTGAACTGGCCGGAGCAGATGCGCATGAATGCGATACGGTCGCGGTGGGCCTTATTCATGTTGGCCTGGATCTTGAAGACAAACGCGGAGAAATGCTCGTCAAAGGGATCTACGATATCGTCCGCCGTGGCGCGGGCCAGAGGTGCGGAAGTCATCTTCAGGAAGTTTTCCAGGAAGGGTTCCACGCCGAAGTTGGTAAGAGCGGAGCCAAAGAATACGGGGCTCAGCTTGCCGCGGCGCACTTCGTCCAGATCGAATTCGTAGCCTGCGCCGTCCAGCAGCTCGGTGTCTTCCAGAAGCTTTGCGGCAAGGCGCTTGCCGATGAGGTTTTCCATGAATTCGGTATCATTGATGTCGCACTCGATGGCGCTGAGCTTGTTCTGGCCGCGATGGGAATCGCTGAAAGCCAGGATGTGGCGCTGGTCACGGTCATACACGCCCTTGAAATCCACGCCGCAGCCGATGGGCCAGTTGACGGGATAGGTGCCGATGCCAAACTCGTTTTCCAGCTCTTCCATCAGCTCAAAGGGGTCGCGGCTTTCGCGGTCCATCTTATTGATAAAGGTGAAGATGGGGATATGGCGCATGGCGCAGACCTTGAAGAGCTTGCGGGTCTGGGGCTCGATACCCTTTGCGCCGTCGATGACCATGACGGCGCTGTCAGCCGCCATAAGGGTGCGGTAGGTGTCTTCCGAGAAGTCCTGATGGCCGGGGGTATCGAGAATGTTGATGCAATAACCCTCGTACTCAAACTGCATGACGGAAGAGGTGATGGAAATACCGCGCTGCTTTTCGATCTCCATCCAGTCGGAGACGGCATGGCGGGCGGTAGCCTTGCCCTTAACAGAGCCGGCCTGCTGAATGGCGCCGCCGTAAAGCAGGAATTTTTCGGTCAAAGTGGTTTTACCGGCGTCAGGGTGGGAGATGATAGCAAATGTGCGCCGGCGGTTGATTTCTTTTTCAAGATTCGGATTAGCCACGGTGGTTACTCCTTCTTTAGTAAAATTCTTTCTCAACTATTCATATTATCATGATTTTTTCTCGAATACAATGGAAAGCCGCTGCGGAAGAGAGATTTTTTCTGCGGAGACAATTTTCAATAATTCGTGAACTATGGGCCCTTTGCGTTGACAAAAAAGGGATTTTTCGGTAATGTTAAATGTGTAAGTTTTGGCGCTGCCGCACGGAAAAGGCGCCTGCGGGAGCGGACGGATCAGTCTGCTCTTTTTTGGTATATCCGGACATACTATGGAAAACGAAACAGGAGGCAAATCAATTGACATTCCATCACAAAAGCCGCGAAGAAGTCTTAAACCAGCTGCAAACCGAGCCCAAACGAGGTCTTACCGCCGCTGAGGCGGAGGAACGGAGAGCGAAATACGGTGAAAACCGCTTGCAGGAAAAGGCAAAAAAGACTACGCTGCAGCGCTTTTTGGATCAGTTTAAGGATGTGATGATCCTCATTTTGCTCGCTGCCGCCGCGGTATCCTTTGTTATCGCCTGCGTAGAAGGGGAAGCGAAGGAGTTCTTTGAGCCGCTTTTGATCCTTCTTATCGTGGTGCTCAATGCCGTGATGGGCGTTATGCAGGAGAGCAAGGCCGAAAAGGCGCTGGACGCGCTGAAAAACCTCTCTGCGCCCCATGCCCGCGTGCTGCGTGACGGCGTGGAAAAAGTGGTGGATGCCGGTGAACTGGTGCCCGGCGACATCATCCATCTGGAAGCCGGCGACTTTGTGCCGGCGGACGCGCGGCTTTTGCGCTCAGCCAGCCTGAAGAGTGAAGAATCCGCCCTTACCGGTGAATCCGTTCCCTCCGAAAAGGATGCCGATGCCGCGGTGGAAGAAGAATCGCCTCTGGGCGACAGAACCAACATGGTATTCTCCGGCTGCTCTGTTACCAACGGTACGGCAGACGCCGTGGTAACCGCTACGGGCATGAGCACCGAAATGGGCAAGATCGCCCACCTTTTGGAAGGTGAAGCTGAGACCCAGACCCCGCTGCAGCTGAGCATGGCAAAGCTGGGCAAAAGTCTTGGTTTTTTGGCCCTTGGCGCCTGCGCCATCATTTTTGTGGTGGGCCTTATCAACGGTATCCCCGCTATGGAGATTTTTATGACCGCGGTTTCCCTTGCGGTATCCGCGATTCCTGAGGGGCTGCCTGCCACCGTGACCATCGTTCTTTCCATCGGCGTGCAGCGCATGGTAAAAAAGAACGCTATCATCCGCCGTCTGCCTGCGGTGGAGACACTTGGCAGCGCCAGCGTCATCTGCTCGGATAAAACCGGCACCCTTACCCAGAACCGTATGACTCTGGTGAAGGCATGGCTGGAAAAAGAAGATCTCGCGGAAGAGATTTCTGAAAACAATTCTGCCGCTATCCGCCGCCTTCTTACCTGCGCCACCCTCTGCTCTGACGGCAGCATCGTTGTGCGGGAAGATGGCGTGCAGCACATCGGTGACCCCACGGAGACCGCTATCGTCTATGCCGCTTATCAAAATGGCATGACCAAGGAAGAGTTGAACGGCAAGTATCCCCGCATTGCGGAGCTGCCCTTCGATTCGGACAGAAAGCTTATGACCACTGTCCACCGGGTGGATGGGAAATATCTGGTAGTGACCAAGGGCGCATTCGATATGCTTGCCTCCCGTTGCACCGCAGGGGACACCGCCAAGGCTGCGGAAGTCAACCGCGGCATGAGTGAAGGCGCCCTTCGCGTGCTGGCCATCGCCTGCAAAGAACTGGATGAAAAGCCCGCTGAAATCAGCTTTGAGGCGCTGGAATCCGACCTTACCTTCCTTGGTCTTGTCGGTATGATCGACCCGCCCCGCGCGGAAGCCAAGGCTGCGGTAGCCACCTGCCGCGCTGCAGGTATCCGCCCGGTGATGATCACCGGCGACCACGTGGTGACGGCTTCCGCCATTGCCCGTGAACTGGGCATTTTGAAAGAAGGTGACCGTGCCGTCACCGGCGCGGAGCTGGATGCTATGAGTGAAGAGGAACTCTGCGCGCAGGTGGAGGAGATCTCTGTCTACGCCCGCGTTTCTCCCGAAAATAAGATCCGTATCGTCAAGGCCTGGCAGTCCAAGGGGCAGGTG
>JAFQLA010000228.1 GCA_017396725.1 Oscillospiraceae bacterium | reverse complement strand
TACGCTTACGTTTCCCGTCGTCTGAAGAAGAGAGACTTCCGTCAGCTGTGGATCACCCGTATCAGCGCTGCCTGCAAGCTGAACGGTATGAACTATTCCACCTTCATGCACGGTCTGAAGGTCGCCGGCATCCAGATCAACCGCAAGATGCTGTCCGAGATGGCCATCAACGATGCAGTGGCATTCTCCGCTCTGTGCGAGATCGCCAAGAAGGCTTGAGTTATCTCAAAATGAACATAAAACCACCCGAAACCGATGGTTTCGGGTGGTTTTTATTTTTATCGGGAAGAAAGCGTTTTTTCCAGTGAAACGATGTATTCCTCCGCCTTCTCCGGTGTAAGGAACATGGATTCCTGCAAAAGCTGTTTAGCCCAGTCGCGCTTTCCGGTGCGCGGATATTCGTAGACCACCTCGATGGGTATCATAGAGTGCTCCTTTCCCTCGGTGCTTACCGCTTGCAAAAATAGGGGCCGCACTGGGCTTCGTGGGTGTGTGCATAGGTCCAGGTAAAGAACTTGTCCACCAGATACCAGTCGCCCTCCTTGCTGTCTGCCAGTGCGGCGGCTTCGGCGGCGGTGACGGCGCGGGCGATAGGCTCATCCTCGGGCGGATACTCGCAGTAGAAGAACCTGCAATCCTCATAAGGCAGGGCGGCGCGTGCCTCAGCACCCGTCAGATGGGGACGTAGCTCCCAAGAAAACAGATGCCACAGATAGTTGTGCTCTGCCAGCACACGGCGACCCAACTCCACCTCATCCACATCGATGGCGAAGGCATCCACCCAGCGCACCTTCAGCTCGTGAAGGGAGGCGGGGAAGGGGGGTTCCCAAGGAACCATCGTCGCCACAAGGCGGTTGATGTTCTTGCCCTCGGCATAGAACTTGGCTTCGTAGTCTGTCATTACACCCACGGGACCGTTGGCGTGGAGATCGTGGGTCACCTCGGAGAGGGTGAAGCCAAAGCGGGGGATCTCCTCCTCGGAGAAGGCGAACAGCTTGTCGTTGTCGCTCTTGAAGTGGACCTCACCGCCCATTTTCAGCACCTTGCGATAGATCTGCAGGAAGTTGCCGTGGGTCAGGCGGCGCCGCGCCTGATTGCTGCGGGGCCACGGATCGGAGAAGTTGAGGTAGATGCGGTCCACCTCGCCGGCATCGAAAATGTCGGGCAGGGCGGCGGCATCGCTGTCAATGAAAAACACATTGGTCAAGCCGGCGTCGCGGCAGCGCTCCATAGCTACTACCATGGCGTCCGGCACTTTTTCCACAGCCACCAGCAGCACATCGGGATTGTTGCGCGCCGTTTCCATAGTGAAGCGACCCTTGCCGCAGCCGATCTCAATGTGGAGCTCCTTTGCCTGCGGATACAGCTCCGCCCAGCGCCCTTTTTGAGCCGTAGGCTCGGTGATCCAGTTGGACTGACACGCCTCCATACGGGGCTGCAGATTTTTCTTTTTGCGCATACGCATAGCACTGTTCCTCCTATATGGGCGCCGCGGCAAGGGGCGGAAGATTCTTCTCCATTTATACCATAAAACGGCAGTTGCTGTAAATGGTATTTTCGCCTTGGAAGGGGAGAGGCGGAGGAAAAGTTTGCCCTGAAAATAAAAGTGTTCAAAGTTCGGGCAATCCTTTTGTGGAATGTGCAAAAAAAGAAAAAAGAGCGAATCTTGGGGTTGATAAATTTTAGACGATATATTATAATATGGAATGTATGAGGAGGAATCTGCCCGGAAGGGCGGCGTCCTTCCAAATTGGCGCGTCACTGGGTCGTTTTCCGCGTCCCCAAAAAGCGCAAAAAAGTAAGGAGGAACCCCATCGTGACGAATGTTCTGTTGGAAAAGAAAGGCAATATTGCCGTCGCAACCATCAATCGTCCCAAGGCACTCAACGCCCTGAATTCTCAGGTGCTGGAGGATCTGAATGAGCTGGTGGATGTGGTCACCGCTGATGAGGAGATCCGCGCTCTGGTTCTGACCGGTGCAGGCGAGAAGGCTTTCGTGGCCGGCGCCGATATCGGTGAGATGAGCACGCTGACCAAGGCTGAGGGCGAGGCTTTCGGCAAGAAGGGCAATGACGTGTTCCGCAAGCTGGAGACTATGCCGATCCCCACCATCGCTGCTATCAACGGATTTGCACTGGGCGGCGGCTGCGAGCTTTCTATGAGCTGCGATATCCGTATC
>JAFQLA010000227.1 GCA_017396725.1 Oscillospiraceae bacterium | reverse complement strand
TTATGCATCCCGCCAGACTTATGCCGCAGGCTTTGCGATCCGACAGACCGGTGAACTGCTGAAAAGACGTGTTTTGGAGTATGCCTGTGAGGTGACCCGTCAGGCGACTTACAACATGGATATCATTGACAGCAATATCGTCCGCACTACTGACGGACGGGTGCTCATGAGCCTGGAAGAACTGGCTATGACGGCGCAGTATAATGCAAGACACAGTGAGCATCTCACCGCCGAGGCTACTTATACCATCCGCAACAATGCCTATTCCTTCGGCTGCACCTTTGTTGAAGTGGAAGTGGATATTCCCATGTGCAAGGTGAAGCTTGTGAACATGGTGAATGTGCACGACTGCGGCCGCATCATCAACCCCGCCCTTGCCGAAGCGCAGGTACATGGCGGCATGTCCATGGCTATCGGTTACGGTATGAGCGAGCAGCTGCTCTTCGATCCCAAGACCGGTAAGCCCCTGAACAATAACCTTCTGGACTATAAACTCTCCACCACCATGGATCACCCCAAGCTCAATGCCCTTTTCGTGGAGAACTACGAGCCCACCTCTGCCTTTGGCACCAAGGCTCTGGGCGAGCCCCCCGCTTGCTCCGGTGCCCCTGCCATCCGCAACGCGATCTATAACGCAACGGGCGTTGCTATCAATTCCGCGCCCATTAATCCCCACATCCTCTTCAAGCGCTTTAGTGAAGAGGGCCTGATCAAAGAGTAAGGAGGGAGAAATCTATGTATGATATGTTGGCGCTGTACGAAGCTACCAGCGTGGAAAACGCGGTAGCGCTGCGTATCGAACATCCCGAAGCGCAGATTATTGCCGGCGGCACGGATGTGCTGGTGCAGATGCGTGAAGGAAAGCGCGCAGGCAAGGCACTTATCAGCATTTATAAGCTCGATGAGATCCGCGGCATTTCTCTCGACGAGAAGGAAGCTATCCGCATCGGCAGCCTTACCAGCTTTTCTCACATTACCAAAAATCCCCTGATCCAGCAGTATATCAATGTGTTGGGCGAAGCGGTGGATATGGTGGGCGGCCCTCAGATCCGCAACGCCGGTACCATCGGCGGCAACACCTGCAACGGTGTGACCTCTGCTGACTCTTCCTCCACGCTCCACGCATGGGATGCCATTATTGAGCTTACCGGTATCAACGGCAAGCGCTATGTGCCCATTCAGGATTTCTACATCAAGGCGGGCACCGTGGATATCCGCGCGGAAGAGGGCGAGATCCAGACCGCCATTATCATCCCCAAGGAATCCTACGAAAATACCAACGGCTTCTATATTAAGTATGCCATGCGAAATGCCATGGATATTGCCACTCTCGGTACTTCCGTCAATGTGCGCCTGAGCGCGGATAAGAAGACTTTTGACCGTGTGCGCATCGCTTTCGGCGTAGCCGGTCCCGTGCCGCTGCGTGCCACCACCGCGGAAGAATGGATCTGCGGCAAGGAAGTGACCATGGCCAACGCAGAGGAATTCGCAAAGAAGGTGCTGGAGGATATCAATCCCCGTGATTCCTGGCGCGCGTCCAAGGCATTCCGCTCTCATATCGCTGTGGAATGCGCCAAGCGCTGCCTCATTGAGTCGGTAAAACGCGGAGGAGGTGAGCTTGCATGATGAATAAACAGTATCAGGTAGTCCGCTTCAACCTCAACGGAAAAGATGTGGAACGCGTGGTGGATGTCCGCGCAAGCCTTACTGATATGCTGCGCAACGACTACCACATGACTTCTGTAAAGAAGGGCTGCGAAGTGGGTGAATGCGGCGCGTGCACCGTCCTCATTGACGGTGAGGCATTTAACTCCTGCATTTATCTTGCTGTCTGGGCAGAGGGCAAGAGCATCCGCACGCTGGAAAGTCTTGTCGGCCCTGACGGTGAACTCAGCGATATCCAGCAGGCCTTCATTGATGAAACTGCCGTACAGTGCGGCTTCTGCACTCCCGGTTTCATTCTGACGGCTCTTGAGATCCTGGAATCCGGCAAACTTTATGATGACGATACCCTGCGCAAGCTCATCAGCGGCCATCTCTGCCGCTGCACAGGCTATGAAAATATTTTCCGCGCGGTGAAGAAAACCATGTATCGCCGTCTTGGTAAAGAGATCGATTTCTGATAACAGCAATAAAAAAGGCGGGACAGAGTCCCGCCTTTTTTGCGTGCAAAATAAAATTGCAATTTGACCCTATGGGAAAATGTGCAAAAATAGGGTAAATAAAAAAATTCAATGATAAATCGGCGATAAATGTTTGTGAAACGATTGACAAAATCAGGCCTGTGGGCTATGATGAATTGGTTGGATAATGTCAACTTTTTATGTTTGAATATCAGGTTGAACGAAAGAAGGAGTTATTATGTATCGTATCGTTAAGAGAAGAGAACTGAACCCCAGCGTTACTCTGCTTGAGATCGAAGCACCTATGGTCGCAAAGAAGGCAGAGCCCGGCCAGTTCATCATCCTGCGCGTGGATGAGAACGGTGAACGCATTCCTCTGACCATCGCCGGCTATGACCGCGAACAGGGCACCGTCACCATCATCTTCCAGATCGTAGGCGCTACTACCGAAAAGCTGAACCACAAGATGGAAGGCGAGTACATTCAGGACTTCGTTGGTCCTCTGGGCCGCGCTACCCACACTGACGGTCTGAAGAAGGTCGCAGTCGTTGGCGGCGGTGTTGGTACCGCTATCGCTCTCCCCGTTGCGAAGAAGCTCCATGATCTGGGCGTTGAAGTTCATGCTATCATTGGCTTCCGCACCAAGGATCTGGTTATCCTGGAAGAAGAATTCGGCCAGGCAAGCTCCAAGCTGGTTCTCTGCACTGACGACGGTTCCTATGCTAAGAAGGCTCTCGTTACCGAAGCTCTCAAGGAACTTATCGATGCAGGCAATGAATATGACGAAGTTATCACCATCGGCCCCCTGCCCATGATGAAGTTCGTTTGCCGCCTGACCAAGGAATACGGCATCAAGACCATCGTCAGCATGAACCCCGT
>JAFQLA010000226.1 GCA_017396725.1 Oscillospiraceae bacterium | reverse complement strand
TGGCCTTCCAAATGCTGCACATAGTGCTCGCCGTCATCGATCCATTCGCCCTGCACGCCCATGTCGCTCATCAGGCGGTAGAAGGGGCTGAACCATGCCACCTCATGGGCAAAATTCAGCACGCTGCCGTTGGAGCCGAAGCGGAAAACGGAGGCGAAGCTATCGAGAAGCCAGTACATGCCGATGGCAAGGAAGTTGAGGATCCCATAGAATACCGGCACCGCCAGCACCTGCCCTGCGAAAATGGCGCAGAGCACGCCAAAGGAATAGCAGAAAAAGCCCGTGCCGCAGGTGACCCACAGCCACTGCGCCAGCTGACCCATATCAAGGATGCCAAAGGCGGATTCCACAAGGCCGGTGAAGAGGAA
Source organism: Oscillospiraceae bacterium (assembly GCA_017396725.1). The sequence continues at coordinate 5,035 of JAFQLA010000226.1, read as the reverse complement.
GGTGGCAAGATAGGTGGAAAAGAGCATCACAAGGCCGCTTGCGTAATTGGTGATAAAAAGGCTCTTGCGGCTCACGGGGAGAGAGTGCATCATGCCAACGCTTCTTGCCGAGCACAGATAGGAGAAAAGCGCCATGGCCAAAAGCACGCCGATGCCCGCGTTGAGCACCACCTGGATCTGCGCGGAGTAATCCAGCACGATATCGGTGAAGTTGGCGCCGACGAGGATATTGCCGCCGCGGGTGGAGAGCAGCAGGTTCAGCAGCATGGAAATGGGCATCATCATAAACCAGATGACGGTATACACCAGCCAGATGGGCCAGAAGCGGCGGATATTCCGCCCCATGAGAGAGGCATTAAACAAGGATGTCACGGACTGCATAATCCACACCTCCCAATTCATAGATAAAGATCTCTTCCAGCGACAGCGGCAGCGCCTCCAGCATGAGGGGCCGGCAGGTGGAAAGATGGTTGATAACATATTCGGCGTTGCCGCGGACGATGAGGGTCTGCACGCGGCCCACATTGGAGCGGTGCAGGATCTGCAGCTCGCTGGGGATCACCAGATCCGCGTCATCGGGGAAGACCGCCTGGATCTTTACAAGGTTATCCTGCAGCTCGGAGAGGGAACGCTCCAGCAGCACGCTGCCCCGATCCAGAATGCCCACATGGTCGCACACATCCTCCAGCTCGCGGAGGTTGTGGGAGGAGACCAGCACCGTGGTGCCCCGCTCGGCCACATCGTTCATAATGAGGCTCCAGACCTGACGGCGCATAATGGGGTCGAGACCGTCCACCGGCTCATCCAGCACCAGATAGTCGGGCATGCAGCACATGGTGAGCCAGAAGGCCGCCTGCTTCTGCATACCTTTGCTCATGCGGCGGATGGGCATCTTCTCATCCAGCGCGAAGATCTGCTTGTAGCTTTCGTAGCGCTGCATGTTGAAGCGGGGATAGAAGCCGCGGTAGAAATGCATCATGTCGCGGATGGAGGACTGGAGGAAATAGTACCAGTCGTCGGGCACGGTGGCGATGCGCTCTTTCACATCGGGCCGCTCGTATACCTCCACGCCGTCCACCGTGATGGAGCCGCTGTCCGTGCGGTAAATGCCCGTAAGGCAGCGGATGAGAGTGGACTTGCCCGCGCCGTTGGGACCAACCAGACCGTAAATAGCGCCGGTGGGCACGGTGAGGGTGGTATCTTTCAGGGCGGTGAAGCCATCAAAGGTTTTTACCACATTTTTTACTTCAATCAATTTTCATTTCCTCCTCTCACAAGGTCACATAGCTCCTGGTCGGTCACGCCCAGGAGCTTCAGCTCCGCGGAAAGGGAGCGGAGCTGAATTAAAAGTTCCTGCTTTCTTGCTTCATTCTGCCCGTTGGACTCGGCTACGAAGCTGCCCTTGCCGGGCACGCTGTAGATAAAGCCCTCCTTTTCCAGCTCGGTGTAGGCCCGCTGGATGGTATTGGGATTGATGGCCAGCTGAGTCGCAAGCACACGCACGCTGGGCAGCTTTTCATCCGCCTGCAGCGCGCCGGTGGCGATCATCTTACGCAGACCGTCTCTGATCTGTTCGTAAATGGGCCGGGAATCGCGATAGTTGAGACTGATCAATCTCTCTCACCCCTTATCTCGACAAATAAATTGCGATCAGCGCAATGGCGATGAGCAGCAAAATGCCGCCGCCCAGAATAAAGAATAACGAAAATGCCATGGTTTGGTACCTGCCTTTCTTCGCCGTATCACGCTGTTCTAACCGTATTAGGCGTCTTAGTACAGTTAGATTAGCATGGACGATGGATCCTGTCAACAGTTTTTTGTCGGTTTTTCCCTTATCACCCTTGACTTTGGAGCGGGAAAGTAGCAGAATAAGTGCCGTGCGTTAAATATGTATGCCGCAGGTGATCGTATGGCAAACTCCTTTGAAAAATTATCTCCAAAAGAATATGCTAAGCTCCTTGCCGCAGCCGTTGTCATCGGCGCGCTGGGGGGCGTTGTGGGCGCTGCCTTTCACCACGCGGTGGATCATGTGACCCATTGGAGGGGGGAAGCGCCCTGGCTTTTGTATCTGCTGCCGGCAGCGGGCCTTCTCATTCCCCTGCTCTATTCCCGCTTGAAGGCAACCGGCCTCAATACCGATACCGTTATCGAGGCGGGGCAGGGCAAGCGCAAGGCCCCCTTTGTCCTTCTGCCCGCCATTTTCCTCGCCTCCGTCATCACCCACTTTTTCGGCGGCAGCGCGGGCCGTGAGGGTGCGGCGCTGCAGATCGGTGGCGCGCTGGGTCAGGAAACGGCAAAGCGCTTTTCTTTAAATGAAACGGCGGCGCGGTGCGCTGTCCTTGCGGGTATGAGCGCCCTTTTTGCCGCCATGTTCGGCACTCCCGTGGCAGCGGCGGTCTTTTCCCTTGAGATCGCGGGCGTCACCGCCCTTTTCCCGCTGGCCATCGGCCCCTCTCTTGCCGCCTCCTTTGCCGCGGCAGGGGCGGCAAAGCTTCTGGGCGTTGCGCCCATGGCTTTCCATATGCCGCTGCCTTTCCCCGGCGCCCTCAGCTTCGTGCGCCTTGTGATCCTTGCCATTTTCTGCGGCCTTCTCAGCGATGTGTTCTGCGTGTTCATCCACCACGCAGCCCATTTCTTCAACCGCTTTTTTAAGAATTCTTATGTGAAAGTGGCGGCAGGCGGCGCAGTTATCGTTCTTTTGACCCTTCTAGTGGGGAATTATGACTATAACGGGGCAGGTATGGGCATCATCACCGCAGCCCTCAACGGCTCGGCGGATACCTTTGCCTTCGCGTGGAAGATCCTCTTTACCGCCATCACCATCGGCTGCGGCTATAAAGGCGGCGAAGTGGTGCCTTCCTTCTTCGTCGGCGCTACTTTTGGCTGTGTTGTGGGGAATCTTTTGGGATTGAGCCCCATTTTTGCCGCCGGTGTGGGCATGGTCGCCGTTTTCTGCGGCGCTACCAACGCGCCTCTGGCCTCCTTTATCCTCTGCCTTGAGATGTTCGGCGCGGCGGGCTGGCTTTTCTATCTCCCCGCCTGCTTTGTGAGCTATTATTTCTCCTCCCGCCACGGGCTCTATCACTCCCAGCAGCTGCTCTATCCCAAGCTGCCTCCTGCCTTCTCTCTGAAATAAGACGCGGAAAAACAAAAAAAGTTTCGCAAATTCGCAACTTTTTCTTTACTTTTCCGCCCCCTTGTGCTATATTGGATAAGCGCGAGTGTGCGCAATGAATACGCCCTTTTGCTGAGTTCCGCGGCTCTCACCGACCCGAGACCCGGCATTGCGGGTAAAATTAAAGAAAGGTGAATACCACTATGATGCTCAAAGAACAGAAGACCGCCATTATCGAAAGCAACCGCACCCACGAGACCGACACCGGTTCTCCCGAAGTGCAGGTAGCCGTTCTCACCGAACGCATTAAGCAGCTCACCGAGCACATGAAGCAGCACCCCCATGACTTCCACTCCCGCCGTGGTCTGACCAAGATGATCGGTCAGCGCCGCCGTCTGCTGGACTATCTGGCAAAGAAGGACATCAACCGTTATCGTGCCCTCATCGCCAAGCTGGGTCTGCGCAAGTAATTGCATACCGCGCGGGGGAAGTGTTTCTTTCCCCGCGCCTTTTCCTATCTTGCGGTAAGTTTTTCATCCCACGGATAGGAAGCCCCCGCGTTTCCGCCACAAAATCTTGTGGCATCAACTGCTTCAGCATTTTTGTCCGCGGGGAGTCCGATCGCCTTTCAACAGTTGAATAAGCCTGCGCAAGCCGTTGGTTTATTCAAATGCTGAAGGGTAAGGGTAAGACTCCCCTCCACCTCATTTATTTTACGAATGAAAGGAGCAACACTATGTCTACCATCATTACCCAGAGACAGTTCCCCAACTATCGCAAGTATTCCATGGATCTGGCAGGCCGTCCCCTCACTCTCGAAGTGGGCAAGCTGGCTGAACTGGCCAACGCCGCCGTCATGGTGACCTACGGCGAAACCAGCGTGCTGTGCACCGTCACCGCCGCTGCCCGTCCCCGCGACGGTGTGGATTTCTTCCCCCTGAGCGTTGACTTTGAAGAAAAGCTCTATGCTGTCGGCCGCATCCCCGGTTCCTTCAACCGCCGCGAAGGCCGCCCCGGTGAAAAGGGCATCCTCACCTCCCGCGTTATCGACCGTCCCATCCGTCCTCTCTTCCCCGGTGACTTCCGCAACGACGTCAGCGTCATGTGCACCGTTATGAGCATGGACCATAACTGCAGCGCTGAAATCGCCGCCCTCATCGGCACCTCCGCTGCCCTCGCCATTTCCGACATTCCCTGGAACGGCCCCGTTGCCGCTCTCAAGGTAGGTCTGGTTGACGGCAAGCTGGTATTCAACCCCAACAGCGAAGAAAGCAAAGTAAGCGATCTGGACGTGACCGTGGTTTCCACCGCCAACAAGGTAGTCATGATCGAAGCCGGCGCCAACGAAGTGCCCAACGAAGTGATGTTCGAAGCCATCCGCTCCGCTCACGAAGAAAACCAGAAGCAGATCAACCTCATCAACCAGATGGTCGCCGACATCGGCAAGGCCAAGTTCGAATATCCCCACGCCGATTTCGATCAGGAACTCTTCGATAAGATCGTTGCCGCCACCATGGAAGACGCCAAGGCTGCCATGGATACCGACGATAAGAACGTTCGTGAAGACCGCTGGAACAAGCTCATTGAAAAGTGGCACGAACTCTTCGAAGAAGAACACCCCAACATGGACCAGTATCTCGATGAGATCACCTACAAGTTCCAGAAGAAGATCGTTAAGGCATGGCTGCTGCAGGGTCACCGTGTAGACGGCCGCGCCAAGAATGAGATCCGTCCTCTGGGCGCTGAAGTAGGCGTTCTGCCCCGCGTACACGGCTCCGGCCTCTTCACCCGCGGTCAGACTCAGGTCCTCTCCATCGCTACCCTCGATACCCTTTCCGCTAACCAGAAGCTGGATACCATCTGGGAAGAGACCGAAAAGCGCTACATGCACCATTACAACTTCCCCGGCTACTCCGTGGG
>JAFQLA010000225.1 GCA_017396725.1 Oscillospiraceae bacterium | reverse complement strand
GGCGGCGCAGACATCCTCGATGGTGCAGTCCTTTTCTTCCCGCGCGGTCTGCCGTGAGGCGCCTGCGGCTTCATAACCGCTTCCGGCACGGAAATAAGGCGGATTAGAGATGACAAGGTCAAAGGAGTTGGCCTCCAGCACGCCTTTGAGGGCGCGAAGATCGGCCTGATGGAAGGTGAGGCGCGCTACAAGACCGTTTTCCTCTGCCGCGCGGCGGGCAAGAGCGAGAGGGTCGCTTTGGATATCCACCCCTGTGACAAAGAGGTTTGGCTCACGGCCCAGAAGCAAAATGCCCAATAGACCGCTGCCGCAACCAAGGTCGCACACCCGCTCTCCGCTTTTCAGGCGGGGAAAAGCAGAGAGGACAAAAGAATCTGTGGAGGGCTGGAAGAGTTCATCGTCAAAATAGAAGGAGTAACCACCCTCCCACAAGGTGTCGCGTTTGACCATAGTTTCCAGCCTCCTCTCTTACAACATCTTACAACAGAAAGAAAAACACCGCAAGAAAAAATCCTTGCGGTGTATTTTCAATGGATCAATAAGGAATTATTCCTGAGCGATAGCGCCAACGGGGCAGCCATCTGCGCAAGAACCGCAATCCAGGCAAGCGTCTGCGTTGATTACGTAAGTTTCGTCGCCCTGAGAGATAGCGCCAACGGGGCAGGTATCTGCGCAGGAACCGCAGCTAACGCAAGCAGAAGAGATCTTGTATGCCATGAGAGCACCTCCATAAAAGTAGATAAGCCTATTTTAGCACGAAAAATCAGAAAAGCAACCATTGATTTATAAAAATTGAAAAAAGGTAAAATGTGTTTTTATCGAGAAATTGATTCATAAATTGTTTACACATTTGGTCAGGAAAAGTCAAATTCGGATATTGACATTCGTAAATGAGGTGCTATACTAAAAAACAAGAAGATCAAAGAAAGTCAAAGTCAAATTTGATGAAAGAAAAGGAGAGCCGATATGGGTATTACTGATCTGATCGCAGGATTTATTCAAGCCGAGCTGGAGGAGGCCAACGGCGTGCTGGAACTGCAGCGCAGCGATCTGGCGCAGCGCTTTAACTGTGTGCCCAGTCAGATCAACTATGTTATGTCAACCAGATTTTCCCCGGAACATGGCTACATCGTGGAATCCCGTCGGGGAGGCAACGGTTATATCCGCATCAGCCGCGTGCAGATGGATCGGGAGACCCTTTTGATGCATGTGATCAATTCTGTCGGCACGAGCATAGACTGCAAAAGCGCGCAGGCAATTTTGAAAAATCTGGCGGAATCCCGCGCGGTAGATAGTGCCACGGCATCGGCGCTTTATCACGCCGTCAGCGAGAACGCGCTGCGCGCAGCGCCCCGCGAGGTGCGGGACACGCTCCGCGCCTCTATCATCAAGCAGGTTTTGATCCATTTGGTTTAGGAAATACTATAGCAGCGTATCAAGTAAGCACAAGGAGGTTATGATCATGATGTGTGAACACTGCGGCAAGAACGAAGCCAATTTTTACTACAAGAGCAATATCAACGGAAAAGTGAGTCAGGTGCATCTTTGCTCTCACTGCGCCAAAGAACTCGGTTACGACAAAACCATGGATTTTAGCCTCAATGGCTGGATGAACGATGTTTTTGATACTTTTTCCGAGGCGTCTTTGTTTGCGCCCCGCCGCAGCATGCTGGGCGGCTGGGCAGTTCCCAATCTCAGCGCCATGCTGGGTGAAGAGGAAAAGGAGGAAAAGAGCGAGAGCGGCGCTGTGCTGCTGGATGCATCCGAGGAAGAGGAACTTTCCCGCCGCCGTCGGCTCAACGCTTTGCGGGAAGAGCTGCAAAGCGCTGTGGCGGCAGAGAATTTTGAGCGCGCCATTGAACTGCGGGATGAGATCCGCGGCTTTGAAGGCGGCTGCTGAAAAAGGAGGACAAAAGTATGAGTGAAATCAAATTTACCGCAGGCGCTGAAGAGGTGCTGCGTCTTTCTCAGGAAGCGGCAGGGGAGCTGGGCCACAGTTATGTGGGCAGTGAACACCTGTTGCTGGGTCTCATCCGCGAGGGTGAAGGCATTGCCCGCCGCGTGCTGCAGGAAGCAGGCCTTACCGATGTGATGATCATGGAAGTGATCACCAAAACCGTGGGCAGAGGGCTTGCCGGCATGGATCCCGCCCAGGGCCTTACTCCCCGTGCCAAGCGGGTCATTGAAACGGCAGCCGCAGAGGCGGCTCACCAGAAGCGCGGCTATGTGGGCACAGAGCATCTGCTTTTGGGGATTCTGCGGGAAGGCAATAACATGGCCCTTCGCATTTTGAAGGCAGTGGGTGTAGAGCCGCGGCAGATGTACAGCGCGGTGATCGCCAAGATGCAGGAAGCACCCCGTGCCGCTGTGGAACGCGGCAAGAGCGGCAGCGCCAAGAGCGAGAGCAAGGAAAACAAAAACCTGAAAGAGTTTACCCGCGACCTGACGGAAGCTGCCCGCGGCGGCAAGCTGGATCCCGTCATCGGCCGCGATGAGGAGATCCACCGCGCGGTGCAGATCCTCTCCCGCCGCATGAAGAATAATCCTGTGCTCATCGGCGAGCCCGGTGTGGGCAAAACCGCTGTGGCGGAAGGCCTTGCCCAGCGGATCGCTATCGGCGATGTGCCGGAGGATCTTCTGGATAAGCGCATCCTTTCGCTGGATCTTTCCGGTATGGTGGCAGGCACCAAATACCGCGGTGAATTTGAAGAACGCATCAAAAACACCTTGGAAGAGGTGAAAAAGAGCGGCAATGTGATCCTCTTTATCGATGAACTGCATACCATCGTGGGTGCCGGCAGCGCAGAGGGCGCGGTAGATGCCGCTAACATCATTAAGCCCGCCCTTGGCCGCGGTGAGATCCGCGTCATCGGCGCCACCACTTTGAGTGAATACCGCAAATACATTGAAAAGGATGCCGCGCTGGAGCGCCGATTCCAGCCGGTCATGGTAGGGGAGCCCACCGCGGAAACTGCCCTTGAGATCCTTAAGGGGCTGCGGGAGCGCTACGAAGCGCACCACAAGCTGAAGATCACCGATGAGGCGCTTTCTGCTGCTGTGCAGCTTTCCTCCCGCTATATCAACGACCGTTTCCTGCCCGATAAGGCCATCGACCTGATGGACGAGGCCGCCTCCCGCGTGCGGTTGGAGAGCGAAGGCGTTTCTCCCGATATCAAGGCGCTGGAAGAGAAGATCGCAGTGCTGCGCAAGGATAAGGAAGCTGCCATCAGCCGTCAGGACTATGAGAAGGCGGCGCAGCTGCGTGATATTGAAAAGGATTATACCGATCAGATCGAGATCGAGCGGGACAGCTGGAAAAAGAAAGCCCGCGAAAATACCCGCCCTGTGACGGAAGAAGATATTGCCGCCGTGGTGGCGGAATGGACGGGCATTCCTGTGCGCCGTCTTACCGAAGATGAAGGCAGCCGCCTTTTGAAAATGGAGGAAACTCTCCATGCGCGGGTGGTGGGTCAGGAGGATGCGGTCCGTGCCGTGTCCCGTGCTATCCGCCGCGGCCGCGTAGGATTGAAGGATCCCAAACGCCCCATCGGCTCGTTCCTGTTCCTCGGTCCTACGGGTGTGGGCAAGACGGAGCTTTGCAAAACACTGGCTGAGAGCATGTTCGGCGATGAAAACGCTATGGTGCGTATCGATATGTCCGAATACATGGAGCGCCATGCCGTCTCTCGCCTGATCGGTTCGCCCCCCGGCTATGTGGGCCATGAAGAAGGCGGTCAGCTGACAGAGAAAGTCCGCCGTCATCCCTACTCCGTGGTGCTCTTCGATGAGATCGAAAAGGCCCATGAGGATGTGTGGAACATTCTGCTGCAGATTTTGGAGGATGGCCGCATCACCGATTCTCAGGGCCGCACGGTGGACTTTAAGAATACCGTGATCATCATGACCAGCAATGTAGGTGCCAAGAACATTACCTCCGTGCAGCGCTCGTTGGGATTTGCCGCGGAAGAAAACGCGGAAACCGACGAAGAAAAGCGCTTTGAGCGGGTAAACGAAGCGGTGATGACAGATCTGCGCCGCACCTTCCGCCCTGAATTCCTTAACCGTATCGATGAGACCATCGTCTTCCGCCAGCTGACGGAGGATAATATCTGTGAGATTGCCCGCCGTATGCTGCGCCTTACGGCAAAGCGCATGGAAGAGATGGGCGTGAAGCTGGAAGTGGAAGAAGACGCGGTCCGTGAGCTTGCTAAAAACGGTTTTGATCCCGTGTACGGCGCCCGTCCTCTGCGCCGCGCCATTCAGAACCGCGTGGAGGATGCCGTGGCCGAGCAGATGCTGGAGGGCAGACTCCAGAGCGGCAGCACTGCCCGCGTAACATTTACCGACGGAGTTTTGCAGGTCATACCTGAGAAAAAGGACGCATAATTTAAATAAGAATTTAAAGAGCAAAAGTAAAAAGCAGAAAAGGTAGTCCAAAGGACTGCCTTTTCTATTTTTTTCTTGTATTTGAGAGGAAATCGGGATTATAATGATGTGTAACATGAGGAAGAATGCTTTTCACGAAAGAGGAGAGGTCATGCGCGTTATTGACATTGAAAATATCAACTATGCTATGCGGAATGAAGTGCAGTTTGTCCTGCGCTGTGAGGAAGTGTTCCGTGATAAGCTAAGCGCTGCCGTGTGCACCATTCTCTCCGCGGAAAAACGGCCCCATGTGGTAGCTTTGACGGGACCTTCCGGTTCCGGCAAGACCACTACTGCCCTGCGGCTGAAGGAATACTTTGAAAACTTAGGCATTAAGGTCTGCATGCTGAGCATGGATAATTTCTTTATTCCGCTTGCCAAGCGCCCCAAGGAAGTGACGGATTGGGAGTCTCCCCTTTGTGTGGATATTCCTCAGCTGCATAGCTGTATCCGCCGATTGACGCAGGGTGAATTGGTGGATATCCCTGTTTATGATTTTATCGCCGGGGAGACCAGCCACTATGTGCCTATGCAGGGCGATAAGGACGCCATCATTATTGCTGAGGGTATCCATATGCTCAATCCCCTGATCTTTGATGAGATCCGCGATATTGCCGTGGGCGTTTATGTGGCGCCCCGCACCCGCATTATCACCGAGCAGGATCAGATCATCAAGCCGCAGGCATTGCGCGTAATGCGCCGTATGCTGCGTGATCACCAAAGCCGGGGACATTCCCTGCGGGATACAGTGATCCGCTCGGAGAGTGTGGACCGCGGTGAGGTGCAGTATATCCAGCCTTATAAAGGTAATGCCGCCATCCATATCGATACCTTCCACGATTACGAACCCTGCATCCTTGCAAAATACCTCCGCGAGCTGCCTGAATGCCGCGAGGAGTTGACGGAAGAGTTTATGCAAGAGCATAATCTCGGGGCGCTTCTCCATGTGGTAAACAGCATTCCGCCTCTGCACACGGAATATGTGCCCAAGGATTCCCTTGTGCGGGAGTTTGTGGGCGGCAGCTGCTATGAGTATTAACCTGCGAAAGGAGAACCGCCATGAAAATTACTGAGATTCTGGATAAGGAAGGCTTGTTCTTATCCTTTGAAGTATTTCCGCCCAAGACCTCCACGGCTTATGCCAGTGTGAAGGAGGCTACGGAAAAGATCGCAGAACTCAAACCCAGCTTTGTCAGCGTGACTTACGGCGCCGGCGGCGGTACCAGCCAGTATACGCTGGATATCGCGCGGAACATCAAAGAAGAGCACGGTGTGCCCTCACTTGCCCATCTGACCTGCGTTTCTTCCACCCATGAAACCGTACATCAGCGCATTGAGAGTATGAAAGCTGCCGGTATCAAAAATGTGATGGCCCTGCGTGGTGACCTGCTTGCCGAGCAGGAAGGCGCGGACCGCAGCAACTGGGACTACCGCTATGCGGTGGATCTGGTGCGGGAACTGAAGGCCAGCGATGCGGATTTTTGCATCGGCGGTGCCTGCTATCCTGAGGTGCATCCCGAAAGTGTCAACCAGAAGGAAGATATTGAGCATTTGCGTGAAAAGGTGGAAGCGGGCTGCGAGTTCCTTACCACCCAGATGTTCTTTGATAACAATCTCCTTTATAATTTCCTCTATAAGATCCGCGAGGCAGGTATCACCGTTCCTGTGCTGCCCGGCATTATGCCCATTACCAACGCAAAGCAGGTGGAGCGTGCCATCAAGCTCTCCGGTTCCTTTATGCCCCAGCGCTTCAAGAGTCTTGTAGATAAGTTTGGTGACGATCCCGCTGCCATGAAGCAGGCAGGCATTGCCTATGCCACCGATCAGATCATCGACCTCTATGCCAACGGCATCAAGAATGTCCATGTGTATTCCATGAATAAGCCTGATGTTGCACAGAAGATCCAGGAGAATCTTTCGGCCATCATCAAAGTGAGATAAAAACATGAATGTACTTTCCTACTTAAAAGAAAATATCCTCTATCTGGACGGTGGTATGGGCACGCTGCTGCAGGCAAAAGGCTTGCAGGCGGGTGAGCATCCCGAAAGATGGAATCTGACCCATGCCGAAGATGTCTCCGCCATTCACCGCGCTTATTATGACGCGGGCAGCAATGTGGTCAGTGCCAATACCTTCGGCGCCAATTCGCTGAAGTTTTCTTCCACCGAACTGGAAGAGATCATTTGCGCCGCTATGGAGAATGTGCGCCGCGCCCGGGAAGAAAGCTGCGGCACACAGGCAAAGTTTGCCGCGCTGGATATCGGCCCTTTGGGCAAGCTTCTCAAACCCTACGGCGATCTTGATTTTGAGGATGCGGTGTCTGTTTTTGCCGAGACGGTGCGCCTTGGCGCAAAGTACGGAGCGGATTTGGTGCTCATTGAGACTATGAATGATAGCTATGAGACCAAGGCTGCTCTTCTTGCGGTGAAAGAAAACTGCGATCTTCCCGTATTCGTATCCAATGCCTACGGTGAGGACGGTAAGCTCATGACGGGCGCCGATCCTGCCGCTATGGTTGCCATGCTGGAGGGTATGGGGGCAGACGCCATCGGCGTGAATTGCTCTCTTGGCCCTGAAGCGCTGAGGGGCGTGGTGGAGCAGTATCTGGCTCTTGCAAGCGTTCCTGTGCTGCTCAAACCCAATGCAGGCCTTCCCGTAATGCGGGAGGGTAAGACCTGCTACGATGTGGACGCCGCGGCCTTTGCCAAGAGTGTGGCATCCATGGTGGGAGACGGTGTGCGCCTTGCAGGCGGCTGCTGCGGCACCACGCCGGAATACATTGCCGCCCTTGTGAAGGAAACGGCAGGTATGGCACCCAAGGCCGTGGAAAAGAAGAACCGCACCTGCGTGTCCTCTTATACCCATGCGGTGACCTTTGGGGAATTCCCCATTCTTATCGGTGAGCGCATCAATCCCACGGGGAAAAAGCGCTTCAAACAGGCGCTTGCCGAACATGATATCGGCTACATTCTCAATGAAGGTATCCGCCAGCAGGAAAAGGGCGTGCAGATTCTGGATGTAAATGTGGGCCTTCCCGATATCGATGAAGCATCCCTCCTTTGCGAAGCGGTGGAGGAACTGCAATCTATCATCGATCTTCCTCTGCAGATCGATACCGCGGACGCAGCCGCTATGGAAAGGGCCTTGCGCCGCTATAACGGCAAGGCTTTGGTGAACTCTGTCAACGGCAAGGAAGAGAGCATGAGCGCCATCTTCCCGCTGGTGAAGAAATATGGCGGCGCGGTGATCGCGCTGACGCTGGATGAAAATGGCATCCCCGAAACGGCAGCGGGCCGTGTAGCTATCGCGGAAAAGATCCTTGCCCGGGCTGCGGAATATGGCATCGACAAGAAGGATATTATTTTTGATACCCTGACTATGACGGTGAGCGCCGCGCCTGCCGCCGCCAAGGAGACCCTTGCGGCGCTGCGGATGATCCGTGAGAAGATCGGCTGCCACACCTCTTTGGGTGTTTCCAATGTTTCCTTCGGTCTTCCCAACCGCGGCGATCTCAACAGCACCTTCTTTGCTCTTGCGCTGGAAAACGGCCTTTCCGCCGCCATCATGAATCCTGACGCGGCAGATATGCTGAAGGTATGGTATTCCTATCGCGCGCTGAAGGAAATGGATGAAAACTTTGTCGAGTATATTGGCTTTGCGGAAAGTCATGCTTCTGCTGCGCCCGCACCCATCAAGGTGACGGTGAGCGCTGCGCCTGCCGCGGCAAAGACGGAGGAATTTTCTTCTCAGCTGCAAAGAGCGGTGGTAAAGGGCTTGAAGGATGAAACTGCCCGCTTGACGGAGGAGATGCTCCAAAGCTGCGAGCCGCTGACGATCGTGCAGCAGGAGATCATCCCCGCGCTGAATATCGTGGGCGCAGGTTTTGAAAAGAAGGAAATGTTCCTGCCCCAGCTGTTGATGTCTGCTGAGGCGGCTTCTGCGGCCTTTGAAAAGGTAAAGGCAGCGGTGCTTGCCCGCGGCGGCGCGTCGGAGGTCAAGTGCGCGGTGGTCATTGCTACCGTCAAAGGTGATATTCACGATATCGGCAAGAATATCGTAAAGCTCCTTCTGGAAAATTACGGCTTTACCGTCATTGATCTTGGGAAGGATGTTCCTCCCGAGACGGTAGTAGAGTCTGTGGTGGAGCATCATGCACCCATTGCCGGTCTCAGCGCGCTGATGACAACCACCGTGGTTTCCATGGAAGAGACGGTGGCGCTGCTGCGTGAAAAGGCGCCCTGGTGCCGCGTGATGGTAGGCGGCGCTGTGATGACGGCGGAATACGCGCAGAAAATGGGCGCGGACAAGTATGCCAAGGACGCTATGGAGGCCGTCCGCTATGCTGACGAGGTATTTGCGGCACTTTAAAGAATAAAAAACACGGTGGCTGGAAGCCACCGTGTTTTTTATTCTATGGGATGGGTTTTGATGTATTCTTCCATCAGTTCTGCCGCACAGCGGACAAAGGAAGCGCAGTCGCGATCCTTATAGTACTGTTCTGTGCGCTTGGAGGGAACGGGGGAACTGTGGGTCTCTGAAAGGCCCAGCAGCTCGCGGCAGAGGAAGCTGCCGTTTTTTTCGCGGAAAGCAAGAGCCAATTCCTGCACCCGTGCGTAGTGCTCGGCTTTTCGCTCGTCGTCGTTGGCGGTATCGTAGCCGTAAAGCAAGCCGCAGACCATTTCCATACCGCTGACGGCGCCGCAGAGTTCACGCAGCCGCCCCACGCCGCCGCCAAAGGAGGAGGCAAGACGCAGAGCCCGGGATTCTTCCATCTGCAAAAGCTCCGCAAAAGCGGCAAAGACGGATTGAGCGCAGTTATAACCCTTGCGGAAAAGAGCTTCCGCACGGTCGCCGTAAGAAATAGACATAAGAGGCTGACCTCCTTCGTTTTCTGCTTTTATTATATCTCCGCCCTGGGGAAAGTCAATGGCGGGGACATTTTTCGCCTTTTTCCGTGCCCTGCATTGAAATAAATCTATCGATGTGGTAAGTTATAACCAACGATAAAACAAGTGAAATGAGGAAACAGCTATGGTTTTTGACGGTCATTCCGATATCTGGACCGATGTGACGGTGCGCCGCGGCAACGGTGAGCGCAATGTTTTTGATAAGGTGCATTTCCCTCGCCTGCACAAGGGCGGCGTAGAGGGTTCTATTTTTGTGATCTGGTTGGATCCTCCCTTTGATACAGAGCCTGAAAAGCGCCTGCAGGAGATCCTGACCGCCATCCGTGAGGACAGTGAAGAATCCAAGACCCTCCGTATCGTGCGCAATATGGCAGAAGCTGAACAGGCTATGCGGGACGGTAAGTTCTATACCTTCCTCGGCATCGAAGGTCTTGATGCCATCGGCGAGGATCTGGATAAGCTGGATATGCTCTACGATTTCGGTGTGCGTCACGCAGACCTCACCTGGAACGGCGCAAATGCTTTCGGCACAGGCCTTCGCGGTGATCCCGACCGCGGCCTTACGGAGCTTGGCAAAAAAGCAGTGCGCAAGATTCAGGAAAAGGGCATGCTGCTGGATACCTGCCACAATAACGATAAGACCTTCTGGGATATCATCGATGCGGCGGTGGGCCCCGTTATCGCCAGCCACTCCGATTGCCGCGATATGTGCAATGTGCCCCGCAACCTGACGGATGATATGCTCCGTGCCCTGCGTGCTACAGACGGTCTTGCGGCAGTAAACTCCTACGGTGAGTTTGCTCATATTGAACCTGCCAAGCGCACAGTGGATGAATTGGCCCGTCATGTGGCGCACATGGTGGATATTATGGATATCGACCATGTGGGTCTCGGTTTTGACTTTATTGAATTTTTCGGCGCGGACGCGCTCAACGCCTGCAGCTTTGTGGACGGCGCGGATGCCCAGCTTCTTTCCGATACGCCCTCTGTTATCGGTATGCGGGATGCCTCTGAGATCCCCAATTTCCTGGATGCGCTCCGCAGAGTCGGTTTTAACGAAAAGGAAATGGAAAAGCTGATCCGCGGCAATTGGCACAGCCTCATCCGCCGTGTCATCGGTTGATAGAAAGAAGGAATTCCTTTGATTTTTGACGGCCATTCCGATATTTGGTATGATGTGGTGGCCCGCCGTGAAAGCGGCGAGCGGAATGTGTTCGATAAGCGCCATTATGAGCGGCTGAAAAAAGGACGGGTGGAAGGCGGCTTTTTCGTGCTGTGGATCGACCCGCCCAACGATACGGATCCCGTCAAGCGGGTGCGGCAGATCATGGACGCTGTCCGCGCGGACAATGCCGAATCGCAGCATATCCGCCGCATTACCGGTGTTGGAGAAATTGAAAAAGCGAAGGCGGACGGAAAGTTTTATGCCTTTACCGGCATGGAGGGCCTTTCCTGCGTGGAAGAGGATCTTTCCATGATCGATGAGCTTTATGATTTCGGCGTCCGCCACGCAGATCTTACCTGGAACGAGCAGAATCTCTTGGGAACGGGGCTGGACGGTGACCCGGACCGTGGCCTTACGGAGCTTGGCAAAAGAGCAGTGCGGAAAATTCAGGAAAAGGGTATGATCCTGGATACCTGCCACAATAACGACAAGACCTTTTGGGATATCATGGATGTGGCGGTGGGGCCTGTTATTGCCAGCCATTCCAACTGCCGTGCCCTTTGTGATGTGCCCCGCAACCTGACGGATGATATGCTCCGCGCCATCCGCGCTACAGGGGGCATCGTGGGAATCAATTCCTACGGCGGTTTTGTCAGCAAGGATCCGACAAAATATACCGCCGACGAACTGGCCCGCCATGTGGAGCATCTGGTAAGCATCATGGATGTACACCACGTGGGATTTGGCTTTGATTTCACGGAGTTTTATCCCGATAACAACAAAGATGCCCTCAAGGCGCTGGATCCCGAGGCGGACATTTCCTGCTTTGGCAGCATTGCGCTGGATGGGCTGCAGAGTGCAGCGGAGATCCCGCTGTTTTTGGAAACTCTCCGCAAGGTGGGCTTCAGCGAAAAGGAAGTTGTGGGCCTGATGCGGGAGAACTGGCTGCATTTTATTGAAAAAGTAGTGGGTTAATAGCATTTTGTGCTGTTGGCAAAGGTAAAGAACGGCACATGGTCACCATGTGCCGTTTTGTTTTTTTGTGTGTGGAAAGATGAGAAGAGAGGTGGAGACATGTTTTGTGTGAACTGCGGAAAGGAGATCCGCGACGGCAGCAAATTCTGTCCCTATTGCGGCGCGAAGGATGAGGCAGGGATCCCCGCGCAAGGCGCGGCGCCCCAAGTGGAGACCAAGTCCGCGCGCGAGGCGAAAAAAGAACTAAAGGCGCAGCAAAAGGCAGAGAAAGAAACTGCCCGTGAAGAAAGAAGGCAGGAAAAGCTTGCCGAATCCCAGGCTTTTGCCAAAAGCCCCGGCGGTATTATCGGCTCTGTGATCCTTTCGGTGCTTTTGGGTATTATGAGCCTTACGGTGGTGCCGCTTCTTGTGATCAAGCGTTACGGCGATGTTGTGGAGTATTATTTTGGCGGAACCGCGCAGCGGCTCATGTGCTCCGCGATCCCGATCCTTTTTGCGGCGGTCATCGTCCTTATGCTGGCGGTGGACCTTTTCATTGTAAACCGCCGCCGTGTGCGCCGCGGTTTTCTCTGCTGCGGTATTGCCTTTGCCGCAGCGGGCGTGTGCAGCGTGGCGCTGGGCGTCTTTATGCCGCTGCTGGCGGCGCATTATGAGGCGCTTGCCGTGATGCAAAATGCCATTTGTGTTACGGAAATGTTTTTCGGCCTTTGTATTTTCGTTTTCGGTGTGCTTTGGATGAGTATTTATGCCTGCATTGGCGCGATGGAAAAGGAAGGGGGTAAGGCGGCATGAAAAAAAGTGTGATCATCCACCTTGTGGTAGTGCTTGCTTTGTCTCTGCTTTTGGGTGGCATCGCGGCGGCGTGGCT
>JAFQLA010000224.1 GCA_017396725.1 Oscillospiraceae bacterium | reverse complement strand
GGAAGAGCCCCCCGAACACCTCATTTTCATTCTCGCCACCACGGAGCTGCACAAGGTGCCTGCCACCATCCTCTCCCGCTGCCAGCGCTTCGCCTTTAAGCGCATCATGCCCGAGGATATCGCAAGCCGCCTTTCCCATGTGGCATGGCAGGAAAAGATCGATCTCACTCCCGACGGCGCCGCTCTTTTGAGCCGTCTGGCAGGCGGCGCGCTGCGCGATGCCCTGTCCCTTCTGGATCAGTGCGCGGCCATCACAGGCCCCATCGACGCCGATGCCGTTTTGAACATGCTGGGTCTTGCAGGCAATCTGCAGACCGCCCGGCTTTTCCGCCACCTTCTGGATCGGGACGCACAAAGCGCCCTCCTCCTTTTGGACGAGGTCTACCGCGGCGGCAAGGATGTTTCCGCCGTGCTGGGCGAGCTTTCCGCCCTGATGCGGGATCTTTTGATCTTCATCACTGCGCCCAAGGGCGGCGCGGCCCTCCTTTCGGCGGGGTTTGATCCCAAAACCATGGCGGACCTTTCTCAGGGTCTTACCCCCCAGCGCCTTGCCTCCATGCTCTCTTTGACGCAGGAGACCATGGCCAAGCTCCCCTTCAGCGCCAACCAGCGCACGGACGCCGAGCTTTGCCTGCTCCGCATGAGCGATGAGACCCTTTCGGGCGATATGGCAGCTATCGCCGCCCGCATCGAGCGGCTGGAAGAAGCAGTGCGCCGCGGTGTAAAGGCTGCCCCCGCAGCACCCGCTCCCGTATCCGCACCTGCCCCCGCGGCAAAGGAAACGGCAAAGCCCGCTCCCGCACCTGCCCCCAAGGCAGAAGAGGAGCTTCCCCCCTGGGAAGAGGACAGCGCCGCTGCCTTCTTTGCCGATGACCGCCCTCCCTTCCCCATGGATGAGCCCCCTATGGAGCCCGCCTTTATGGAAGAACCTCCCGCTCCCGCGCCCGCGCCTGTCAGGAGCGCAGGCACCGCCCATGATGTGAACACCTGGCGCACACTGCTGGATGATTACAAGGGCCGCCTCAATCCCATGGCCCGTGTCTTTCTGGATAAGGCCAGCGGCGAGCTGGAAGGCGACCACCTCAAAGTCCTCTGCCCCGACTCTCTCACGCTGGACCGCCTGAAAACCGACGCGGTGGCCACCGTTTTGAAGGAAGTCACCTCCGCCCATGTGGGCCACGCCATCCGCGTGAGCTTTGAAGTGGGCAAGCCCCGCCCCACCACGCAGGAGGAGCGGCTGCAGAATCTCATCAATTTTGGCAGTCAGTTTGACAGCTTTACCATCCGTTAATTTTTTACGATCGAAAGGAAAACACGATTATGGCAAAAGGTTACAGTGCCCGCGGCGGCTTCGGCCACAGCGGCGGCGCCGCCAGCAAGCAGCAGCAGCTTCAGATGCAGGTGGCCAAGATGCAGCAGGAAATGGCTAACGCCCAGACCGCGGTGGAAGAATCCGAATTCACCGCCAGCGTGGGCGGCGGCGTAGTTTCCGTTACCGTCACCGGCAAGAAGCAGCTCAAAGATCTCACCATCAAGAGCGAAGTGGTGGATCCCGAAGATGTGGAAGCCCTGCAGGACATGATCATCTCCGCCACCAACGAAGCGCTCCGTCAGGCAGACGAAGCCATGGAGAACGCTATGAACAAGATCTCCGGCGGTCTCAACCTGGGCGCATTCGGTCTTTAATTACTTCAAAAAAGATGGCTGATACCAATGGTATCAGCCATCTTTTTTTGATTCTTTTTGCGCTTCGCTTCACGCGCTCATTCCTCCAAAAGCCGCGCCATGTCTTGAGGCAGGTCTGATAAAAGCTCGATGCGCTCCCCCGTTACCGGCTGGCGCAGGGAAAGGCGGCAGCTGTGGAGGGCCGGGCGGTCAATTTCCTCCGCCGGCTTACCGTAGAGCCAATCCCCTGCAAGAGGGCAGCCTATGGCGGCAAAATGCACGCGGATCTGGTGCGTGCGGCCCGTTATGGGACGGGCGAGGACCAGCGCGTATCTGCCGCAGCGCCGCAGCACACGGTAGCGGGTCTCGGCGGCAAGGCCCCCTTCCCCCACGGTGCGGAAATGTTCCTCTCCTTCCCGCAAAATGGGAAGGTCGATGACGCCCTCGCTCTCTGGCGGTATCCCTTCCGTGACGGCAAAATACTCACGGCAGAAATCCTCGGTATGGAGACTGCGGCGGAGAAGATCGGTGACATAGGTGCTTTTGGCTATCACCATAAGGCCGCTGGTGCCGCGGTCAAGGCGGTTGATGAGGTGCACGGCAGAGCCGAGATAGGCCCGCATCAGACTCTCCACCGTCTCCCCGCCCTTTTCCCGCCGCCCGTGGGAGGCAAGGTTGGCAGGCTTGGAGAAAACAAGGATATCCTCATCTTCATAGACGGTGCCCTCGGGCGCCGCGCCGCGGGGCGACATCTCCGCATCCCCCACTTCCACGCACAATACATCCCCTGCGGAGACAATGGCATTGGTGCGGGTACGAAGGCCGTTGAGAAGGATCCCCGTTTCACGGAGCTTCACCCTTGCGATGAGGCTCTCCGCCATATGGAGCTCATGGCGCAGCACGGTTTTTACCCGCCGCCCTGCAAGCTCTGCTCCCACGGTATAACTCACGGTGCGCAACGAGATCCCTCCCTTCCTTTTTTCCCATTGTAAGATATTTTTCCCGCTTTGGAAAGAGTTTTAAATTTCGTAACAAAAAGGACATGATTCGCCCTTCCTTTTCCTCTACAATAGAATCAGTTTCAAGGAAAGGGAGGCGCTTATGAAGCATCTTCGGTTTTTTGCCCTGCTGCTGGCCATAGCGCTGCTGGTGGGCCTGGGCCGTGTTTTGTGGCACCCGCTGCGGCTGGACCGCTTCGGCCGCGCCCAGATCGAGTGGCAGGATCTTGTGCACATCGATGGCCGCACCTATTATGCCGACACCTATGTTTCCAAGGATAACACCGTGGAGATCTCCACCATGAGCGCCGAAGCCGTGGGCGAAAAGCTGGGCAGCGTCCGCTTCACCATGGAAGGCAAGGTGAAAAATCCCGAATACCGCCTCCACAACGGAGACGCCTCTTACCTCCCCAAGGGAACGGAGATCTATGCCGTTCTCGATTCGACAAACACCGTGGCGGTGGAGGTGGAGGGCGTCTACTACCGCTACACGATATAAAGGAGAGCGCTCATCTCCCCCGCTATAATTTCTGAAAAAATCCCCTCGGCCTGTCGGTCAAG
>JAFQLA010000223.1 GCA_017396725.1 Oscillospiraceae bacterium | reverse complement strand
CCACCCTTGCCTGACAAGTTGCAAAGGATTGTCTATTGACACAGTTGTCCTTTCCCTTGCCATTTGTCTTTCATGTTAGACGTACTTTCTCTCTCGCGAGAAAGTACCAAAGAGCGCCCGGGGCGGCAAACTTAACCTGGGGATTGCCGCCCCGGACCCCCACCGCTCCCATCTTGACTTTGATGTGGGGTGTCTCCGCTAATACCGCCTCGCGGGGGCGGGCCGTTACTCCACGAGCCTTCCGCAACTCGGTGCGGCTTCGCGCGATTCCGCGACTCAGCCGCGGCCGGTACTACGTGGTCTTTTGGTGCTTGTTCTTTTTTGTGGCGATGCGGGGGAGATGGGATGGGAACGAACGCTTTTTCTTCTGCCGGTTTCCGGTTGACCCGCTTGCGGTGTTTGCGGTATAATCAATGTACGACCCTCTAGGGCGGCTCGTAGGGGCTGCCCTTTACTTTCAGGAGAAAGGAGCATCCTCCATGAGTTACGAAGACCTGTTGGGGCAGATTTATGCTGAGCTGCCTCATTTGAAGGGCCAGCTGCATGCGCCCAGGGTAGTGTATGTCAAGGCCCAGGGCAAGGTATATATCACCTTTGAATCCGGCGTACTGGTGGAGCAGGCCTCCTTTTTGAAGATGGAGCGGCTGCTGCGGCGCATCTTCCCGGAGAAGCCCCTGGCACTGCGCGTCGTGTCTCCCGGCCTGAAGGATGACTTCATGGACAATATCAGCGCCTATAAACCGGTGCTGACGGATTTTCTGACCCGAAATTATCCGGCCTGCGCTTCCTGGATGGATCAGATCGACTGGCGCTGCCTGGATGATCGTATCACGCTGACCTTCCCCGATCCGTTCTCGATGACCTACATGGCCAAGCAGAACGTGGCTGCCCGCCTCTCCCAGGCGGTGAAGGATATTTTCTCCCTGGAGATCCCGGTGGAATTGACCATCGCCGGTGACCAGGAGAAGCGTCTGCAGGAGCTGCGCGAGGAAAAGGCCAAGGAGCAGAATACGGCCATCACCGCCCAGGAACTGATGGAGCGTTATGGCTCCACTGTCTATGCGCCCAAGCCGGAGAAGGAAAAGAAGCCCCGCGCGCCCAAGAAAAAGAAATCCGACGCAGAGCGTGCCGAAGAGGCCGCCAAGGCAGCCGCCATCGCTGCTGCGGAAGAGGCGAAAAAGAAGGATGACATCCAGACTCCGACCATGACTGATACCGCTATCGGCAAGCCCATCATGGGCCGCGCCATCGCAGACAGACCCATCGAAATGAAGGAACTGACCTCCGATGCGGGCCTGGTGGTCGTGCAGGGCGATATCTTCAAGCTGGAAACCAAGGAGCTCAAGGGCGGCGAAATGCTGCTGGTCACCTTTGCCATCACGGACTATACGTCCTCCATTTTGTGCAAGAATTTCTTCCGCTTCCGCCGCAATCAGTTTGGCCGCAAGCGCAATGAGGACGAGCCTCTGCCCCCCATCACCCCCGAAGAGCGCGCCGCTGTCATGGACAAGGTGAACCAGATCAAGCTGGGCATGAACGTCAAGGTGCGCGGCGAGTGCATGTATGACAATTTCGCCCGCGAGCTGTCCATCTCCGTGCGGGATATGGTGCCCATGGAGCGCGTCGAGCGGGAGGACACCGCCGAGGAAAAGCGCATCGAGCTGCACATGCACACCAACATGTCCACCATGGACGCCCTGACCCCCGCTG
>JAFQLA010000222.1 GCA_017396725.1 Oscillospiraceae bacterium | reverse complement strand
TAAGGCCATCGACCTCATCGATGAGGCCTGCTCCGATATGAATCTCCACAATGCCGAGATCAACCGCGTCATGGAGATCGAACGGGAGCTTTCCGATTACGCCAAGGAGCGTGAGCTCATTGAAGGCGATGCGGAAAACCCCAATTATGAGCGCCTTGCAGAGCTTCGCAGCCGTGAAATGCAGCTTGCGGGGGAACTGGATCTGCTCCGCGCCAACGGTGTGCCCGAATTGAGCATGGACAATATTGCCCGTGTTATCGAGCTTTGGACCAAGATCCCCGCCAGCAAGATCCGCGAGACGGAATTCAAGCAGCTCTCCGAACTGGAAAAGCGGCTCAAGAGCCATATCATCGGTCAGGATGAGGCGGTCAGCGCGGTTTCCGCCGCTATCCGCCGCAACCGTGTGGGTATTTCTCCCAAGCATAAGCCGGTGAGCTTTATCTTTGTGGGTTCCACCGGTGTGGGTAAGACGGAACTGGTCAAGCGCCTTGCCGAGGATATGTTCAATACGCCCGATGCGCTGATCCGTCTGGATATGTCGGAATTTATGGAGAAGCACTCTGTTTCCCGTATCATCGGTTCGCCTCCCGGCTATGTGGGCTACGATGAAGCAGGCCAGCTGACGGAAAAGATCCGCCGCAAGCCTTACGCCGTGATCCTCTTTGACGAGATCGAAAAGGCCCATCCCGATGTGCTTAATGTGCTGCTGCAGATTCTCGATGACGGTCAGATCACCGACGCCCATGGCCGCCGTGTGAATTTTGAAAATACCGTGATCGTTATGACCTCTAACGCCGGCAGCGACAAGAAGGAGGGAAGCGTCGGTTTCAACCGCACTCTCAACGAGCAGGGCAAGGAGCGGGCGCTGAAGTCCCTTAATGATTTCCTCCGTCCCGAATTCATCAACCGTGTGGATGAGATCGTGTACTTCAACCGCCTCACCGAAGAGCACTTCTGCGATATCGCCCGCATCATGCTGGAGGAACTCAAGGCGTCTCTTGCCGACAAGGGCTTTACCTTTGTTTATGACGATGCGCTGGTGGAATATCTCACCCATAAATCCTATTCTCTCACCTATGGCGCCCGCAATCTGCGCCGCACCATTCAGAAGGAACTGGAAGACGAGATGGCCGGCCGCATTATTGACAGCTTTGAAAACCCCATTACCCACATTTCCGCTACCGTGCAGGATGAAAAGATTGTGCTGCAAACACTGTAAAGGGAGGGAACTTTCGTGTTGTTCCGCAAGAATATCGAGCCCCGCTGCGCCTATTGCGCCAAGGGAAACCAGATTAACGAGAGGGAAGTCGCCTGCTTGAAGAAGGGGATCGTGGCTGTGGAGAACCATTGCCGCGCCTTTAAGTACGATCCTTTGAAGCGCACGCCGCCCCGTCCTGCCGATCTGGATACCAGCCGGCTGAAGGAAGAGGATTTCTCTATCTGAATAAAAAAGAAGCATCCGCAAGGATGCTTCTTTTTTATTCTTTGATGCGGGCGGTGTGGCGCAAGGCGTTTTCACCCGGCTTTTTGAGGTTGTGGCGGTAGAGCAGTTCTTTGATCTGACAGTGTGCCTCCTCTACTTCTTCGCGGAAAAGACGGGCAGAAACACGGGTGGCGCCATGGCCGAGGATGATAAGCTGCTCCAGTCCGTCGGAAGTGGCTACACGCACGCGGTGGTTGCGGCCAAGGTCATAGGTGGCCTTTTCGATGTAGGAGTCAGCGGTTTCGGCTTCCTTGGTGTAGACCACATGGACGCCGTTGACGGTTTCCACGCTGCCGGGATTGCCTTTTACCTTGTAGGCGTCAAATACCGCGATGACGATGCACTTGCGAAAGCCCTGATAGTTTGCAAGGATCTCAATGAGGAGGGAGCGGGCGGTAGCGATATCCTCCAGCGCGATCTTCTTGAGATCATCCCAGGCGAAGATGATGTTATAGCCGTCCACCAGCAGGTATTCGGGGCCAAGGTGCTGCTTTTCTATATTGTAGCGGCTCTCATCCAGTGTGGTGCGGCGGGGGGCGCGGGGCGATTCAAAGGCGCGGCGTTCCACCTTGCCGTAGGTTTGCTCGAAAATAGCCCGCAGCTCCTTGTCGTCTTCAAAGGTGCCTGCCGCGGCGCGCCTGCGATAAGAGGCGGGAGCGGTTTCTTCCCGGGGCTTTTCTTCTTTCAGAAGGGGCGGGATGTGGGCATGCTGCGCCACTTCATTCCATTTGACGATATTGCCGCTGCCGTGAGAGCAGAAAACACTGTCGGCAGGATTTTCCGTGTCACGCTCGGCGTCGTAGAGGGATTCCGCCACAGCGTCTTCCTGCGCATGGTGAGGTTCATAGCCCCGCACGGTGCAGCTGAGACGGCCCCGGCCGCGGGTGTAGGCGGTGACCTCCTGCCAATAGTTGCGAAGGGAGGAGACGGGGGCATAGCCTGTGAGAACGGAGGTGTCCCCTAAAAGCTCGGGGCCTTCCACAGTGCCGCCCATGGTCTGCAGGTCAGTCATGGCGCGGCCTACACAATCATGGGGCAGCTCCAGAACAAAATCGTAATAGGGTTCCAGCAGGATGCTCTCCGCCTGCATCAGACCCTGACGGACGGCGCGGTAGGTAGCCTGACGGAAGTCGCCGCCTTCGGTGTGCTTTACATGGGCGCGGCCGGCAAGAAGGGTGATCTTCACATCGGTAAGGGCAGAGCCGGTAAGAACGCCGGGATGCTCCCGCTCGGTAAGGTGGGTGAAGATCAACCGCTGCCAATTGAGATCCAGCTCATCCGTGGAGCACGCGGAGGCAAGCTGCACGCCGCTGCCCCGGGGAAGAGGCTCTATGAGAAGATGAACTTCGGCGTAATGGCGCAATGGCTCAAAATGGCCAATGCCTTCCACGGTGTTGGCCACGGTTTCTTTATAGACGATGCTGCCCGCGTCAAACTCCGCATTGAGACCGAAGCGCTCGCGCAGCAGCTCCCGCAGCACTTCCAGCTGGATCTGGCCCATGAGCTGCAGGTGGATCTCCTGATGCTGCGCGTCCCAAAGGATGCGGAGCATGGGGTCTTCTTCCTCCAGTTCCCGCAGCTTGGGAAGCACGGTGTGAGGGGAGGCATCGGGAGGAAGGAGAAGGCGGTAATTCAAAACGGGCTCCAGCAGCGGCTCCATGGCGGGCGCCTGCGCGCCGAGGGTATCTCCGGGGCGGGTATGGCTAAGACCGGTTACGGCAACCACTGCGCCGGCGGATACCGCATCTGCCATCTGGTATTTCTCGCCGGAATAGAGCCGCAGCTGATCGGCTTTTTCTTCCCACGCGCTGTTGTCTTTGCCGCCGGAGAGCAAAGTTTTGGCCTTCAGCATGCCGCCGGTGACCTTCAGCCAGGTGAGGCGGTTGCCCTGTGTGTCGCGGCTGATTTTGAAAACCCGCGCGCCAAAGTCGCCGGTGTACGACGGCATGCGGGTATAGCCGTCAAGCGCGGAGAAGAATTCTTCCACACCGTCGAACTTGAGAGCGGAGCCGAAAAAGCAGGGGAAAAGGGCCCGGCTTTGGATAAGCCCGGCAACGGTATCGGCTTCCACGGCGCCGTTTTGGAGATATTCTTCCATGGCGGTCTCGCCGCACATGGCGATGGCTTCCTCGCGATCCGGCGCGTCGAAATCCACGAAGCCGTCTCCCAGTATTTGCTGGAGCTGGGCGAGGATGGCGCCGCGGTCGGTGCCCGCCAGATCCATTTTGTTGATAAAAAGGAAGGTAGGCACTTCGTAGCGTTTGAGAAGGCGCCACAGAGTGCGGGTGTGGCTCTGGACGCCGTCAGTCCCGCTGATGAGAAGCACCGCATAGTCCAGAACCTGCAGCGTGCGCTCCATCTCGGTGGAAAAGTCCACATGCCCGGGGGTATCCAGCAAGGTGAACTCCGCGGTGGGGGAAGTGAAGCGGGCCTGCTTTGCGAAAATGGTGATACCGCGCTGGCGTTCCAGCGCGTAATGATCCAAAAAGGCGCTGCCATGATCCACGCGGCCCGGCTTTCTCAAAGCGCCGCTCACATATAAAAGCCCTGCGGAAAGGGTGGTTTTTCCGGCGTCCACATGGGCGAGGATGCCGATCACAAGTTTTTTCATGTCAACACCTTTGTCTGTTTCTTACATAAGGGGAATGTCCAGATTGACGGAGCGCTGGTAGAGAAGGGGCGTCTTGGGGTCATCTTCTGTGCCTTCTTCCAGCTTTTTGCGGATGTTCAGCATGCGCTGATCCAGCTCGCAGATGTCGCTGGCGCAGTTTTTCAGTTCTTCTATAACTTCCGATTCATTGGGAATGTTCTTCTTGTATTTGATCTGGTGCTCAAGGCTTGCCCAAAAGTCCATGGCGATGGTGCGGATCTGGACTTCCACTTTCACATCCTTTTTCTCGTTGGCAAAAAAGACGGGGATGCTGACAACCAGGTGCAGGCTGCGGTAACCGTTGGGCTTGGGGTTAACGATGTAGTCTTTCTTCGCAAGAAGTGTCACATCGTCCTGCTGGGTGAGCATGTCGGAAAGGGCGTAAATATCATCGATGTAGGAGCAGATCACCCGCACACCGGCTACATCGTTGATCTCGTGCAGAAGATTATCCAGCGAGAAAGGGATCTTTTTGCGGTTCATTTTTTCGATGATACTGGAGTTGCTTTTGAGGCGGGTGTGAATGGCGGAAATGGGATTTCTGCTGTAAAGCACGCTGAATTCGGTGTTGAGCACATCGAACTTGGTCTGCATTTCTTTCAGCGCGCAAAGATAAATGGTGCGCAGTTCTTTATATTCGGAGAGGAAATTGATCATTTTCTCCGCCTGCGCGGTAACAGGGGATTCGCTGCTGTAGGAAAGGGTCAGCAACTCGCTTTTCAGCTGCTGCTCAACACTTTCGGAAAAGAGGCGGTCGGCATGATGGTCGTTCATAAAGGATCCTTTCTCAGGGGGAGACGGAAAGCAGCCGGGAGGAATCCCGGCTGCTTTATGGTTATGGGATCAGTTCAGGAAGTCCTTGAGCTTCTTGCTGCGGCTGGGATGACGCAGCTTGCGCAGAGCCTTGGCTTCGATCTGGCGGATTCGTTCGCGGGTAACGTTGAATTCCTTGCCCACTTCTTCCAGCGTGCGGCTGCGGCCGTCTTCAATACCGAAGCGCAGCTTAAGTACCTTTTCTTCGCGGGGAGTCAGGGTGGAGAGAACATCCACCAGCTGTTCCTTCAGCAGCGTGAAGGATGCGGCCTCAGAGGGTTCGGATGCGCCTTCGTCGGGAATGAAGTCGCCAAGGTGGGAGTCTTCCTCTTCACCGATGGGAGTTT
>JAFQLA010000221.1 GCA_017396725.1 Oscillospiraceae bacterium | reverse complement strand
CGGATCCTGCTGGACGAGTTCCGGGGCAGCAAGCTGGGAAGATTCACCCTCGAGCTGCCGGAGGGTTAAGTATGGAGTTTTGGAGGTACGAGCGCGAACAGTGGGAGCTGGGCGCACGGTATGTCTGCGGTGTGGACGAGGCCGGCGCAGGCCCTCTGGCAGGGCCGGTATATGCCGCCGCCGTTATCCTGCCCCGGGAGATCGAGATCGAAGGGCTGGATGATTCCAAGAAGCTGACGGAGAAAAAGCGCGAGGCGCTGTATGATATCATCACGGAACAGGCGGAAGCCTGGGTGGTGGCCCGGGTGGAGGCTCATGAGATCGATGAGATGGACATCCTCAACGCCCGGATGCTGGCCATGCAGCGGGCCATCGACGCCCTGACCGTACAGCCGGACATGGCCCTCATCGACGGAAACCGGGATCACGGCAGCCGTTATGCCGTCACCACGCCCCATGTGCTTGTGGTGGGCGGAGACGGAAAAAGCGCCTCCATCGCGGCTGCCTCCATTCTGGCCAAGGTGAGCCGGGATCGGTTTGTGACGGAAGTTCTTGACCGGGAATATCCCCAGTATTGCTTTGCCAGACACAAAGGCTACGGAACCAAGCTCCACTATCAGATGCTGGATGAGCATGGGCCGTCGCCGGTACATCGGAAAAGCTTCCTGAAAAAGTGGGAGGCGAAGAAATGAGCACCCGGTCTGTGGGAAGCCGGGGAGAGGCCGAGGTGGCCCGTTGGCTGCGGAAGAGGGGATACGCCCTGCTGGGAAGCCAATGGCGCTGTCGGTTCGGAGAGATCGACCTCATCGCCCGGGACAGGACAGGGCAGCTGTGCTTCGTGGAAGTGAAACTGCGGAGCAATCTCTCGGTGGCGCTTCCCCGGGAATTTGTGGACAGCCGAAAGCAGGAGCGTCTGCGGACGGCGGCGTCTGCCTACATGAGTACCTATGAACTGGATGAGCCGGCCCGGTTTGACGTGGCGGAGGTCTACGCCGACGGAGAGGGCCGCATCCTGAACGTGGAATATATTGAAAACGCATTCTGACCGGGGGATATCCCCGTGACAAGAAAGGAACTGCATTTATGAAGTACTACAGCACCAGAGACAGCGCGCTGCGCTATGACGCCGCAGACGCAATCAAGATGGGCCTGAGCCGGGACGGAGGCTTGCTGACCCCCGTGGAGATCCCGCAGATCGACGAGGCTTTCCTGCGTGAGATGATGACCGTATCCTATCAAGAGCGGGCAGCCAGAGTGATGAGTCTGTATCTGGCGGACTATTCTCTGGAGGAACTGCGGACCTTCGCGGAGAACGCCTACGGCCCCGACAAGTATGATACCGCTGCCGTGGCGCCGGTGCGTACTGTGGATGACAAGACTCACTCTCTGGAACTGTGGCACGGGCCTACCAGCGCCTTCAAGGATATGGCGCTGCAGATGCTGCCCCAGCTGCTCTCCGCCGCTCTGCGGAAGACCGGCGAGAAAAAGACCGCCTGCATTCTGGTGGCCACCTCCGGCGACACCGGCAAGGGCGCTCTGGAAGGCTTTGCCGACGTGCCCCAGACCAAGATCATGGTGTTCTATCCCAAGGACGGCGTGTCTGCCATTCAGGAGCTGCAGATGGTCACTCAGGAGGGCGCCAATGTGGGCGTCTGCTCCGTGGTGGGCAACTTTGACGATACCCAGAACGGTGTGAAGCGTATCTTCTCCGATGCGGAGATCCGGGAGACGCTGGCACAGCGCGGCTACTTCCTGTCTTCCGCCAATTCCATCAACTGGGGTCGCATCCTGCCGCAGGTGGCATACTACATCTCCGCTTACTGCGACCTCGTCCGGGACGGCAAGCTGACCATGGGCGACAAGGTGAACTTCTGCGTGCCTACCGGCAACTTCGGCAACATTCTGGCAGCCTATTATGCCAAGCGCATGGGTCTGCCCGTGAACAAGCTCATCTGCGCCTCCAACAGCAACGACGTCCTCACGGATTTCCTGCGTACCGGTGTGTATGATCGCAACCGTCCCTTCCACACCACCATGAGTCCCTCTATGGACATCCTCATCTCCAGCAACCTTGAACGCATGCTCTTTGAGCTCAGCGGTGAAAATGATGAAGAAGTCCGCGGCTATATGAAGAAGCTGGTGGAAGAAGGCGGCTATACCGTCTCCGACAGCATCCGCACCAAGATGCAGGATCTCTTCTGGGGCGGCTTCTGCACCGAAGAAGAGACCGAAAAGACCATCGGCGAATACTACAAGACCGGCTATCTCATCGATACCCATACCGCTGTTGCCGCCAATGTTCTCGCGCAGTACCGCGCTGAGACCGGTGACGAGACTGTGACCGTATTCGTATCCACCGCCAGCCCCTATAAGTTCTGTGACCATGTGCTGCGCGCCATCGGCGAAGAAGTGGAAGGCGAAGGCGTGGAACAGATCGACCAGCTGCTGCGCGTTACCGGTGTTGCCGCTCCCGTCCGCCTTGCTGCCCTCAAGGGTAAGACCCGCCGCTTTGACGACTGCACCGAAAAGATGGCTATGGAAGGCAAGGTTCTGGAATTCCTGCGCTGATCGCGCCTGAGAGGAATTTTAAGAAAGGAGAGAGGCTATGGCGCTCTATGCCATCGGAGATCTGCATTTGTCGCTTGCGTCCAATAAGCCCATGGATGTGTTCGGCCCGGCGTGGGCCAACCATGTGGAGCGGCTCAGGGATGCCTTCGCGCAGCTCAGTGACGATGATGTAACGGTGCTTTGCGGCGATCTCTCCTGGGGAAGCTCGCTGGAGGAATCGCTGCAGGACTTCTTGTTTATCGATTCGCTGCCCGGCAGAAAGATCATTCTCAAGGGAAACCACGATTACTGGTGGAATACCGCCACCAAGATGCGTCAGTTCTTTTCTGCCAACGGGATCGACAACATTGATATCCTTTTCAATAACTGCTTTTTCTACGGGGATTACGCCATCTGCGGCACCCGCGGCTGGTTCTATGAAGAAGATCAGCAGGCCCACGATGAAAAAGTCCTCAACCGCGAAGTGATGCGTCTGGAAACCTCGCTTGCGGCGGCAGGGGAGAAGGAGATCCTGTGCTTTTTGCATTACCCGCCTTTGTATCAGGGCTACCGATGCCCGGAGGTGATGGCGGCGCTGCAGAAAGCGGGAGTGAAACGCTGCTGTTACGGGCACCTTCACGGCCCCACACATAAGCGCGCACTGGAAGGTGTGCATGAGGGGATCGATTTTTCGCTGATTGCAGCGGATTATCTGAAATTTATCCCCAAAAAAATTTGTGATTAGTGGAAAAAACTATGGAAATTTCCACTAATATCTGTTAAAATACATAATTGCGCTGGTATGTATATTTACTGCGCTGAACGGAGGAAATAATAATGAGTGTAAAAAACATCGAGAGAAACGAGAAGAACATGGTCACCATGACCGTAGAAGTCGGCGCTGCTGAATTTGAAGCTGCCGTTAATAAGGCATATCAGAAGATGCGCGGTACCATTAAGGTCTCTGGTTTCCGTCCCGGTAAGGCTCCCCGCAAGGTGATCGAAGGCATGTACGGCAAGGGCGTTTTCTATGAAGAAGCTATCAATATCGCTATGCCCGAAGCCTATGTTCAGGCTGTTGAAGCTGAAGGTCTGCAGGTAGTCGGTTATCCCGAAGTCCAGCTGGGCGATGTTTCCGAAGAAGGTTTCTCCTTCACCGCAGTTGTTGCTGTATATCCCGAAGTTAAGCTGGGCCAGTACAAGGGCCTGGAAGCTCCCAAGGATGAAGTGAAGATCATGGCAGCTGACGTTAACGCCCGTCTGGCTGAAATGGCTGAACGCAACACCCGCCTCGTTCCCGTAGAACGCGCTGTAAAGAAGGGTGACGTTGCAGTGATCGACTTCGAAGGCTTCGACAACGGCGTTGCATTCGAAGGCGGCAAGGGCGAAAACTTCGAACTGGAAATCGGTTCCGGCAACTTCGTTCCCGGTTTTGAAACCCAGCTTATCGGCATGAACGCCGGTGAAGAAAAGGATCTTGACATCACCTTCCCCGAAGATTATGTTGCAGATCTGGCCGGCAAGGCAGTTGTTTTCCATGTTAAGGTCAACGAAGTCAAGACCAAGGAAACTCCCGAAATCGATGACGAATTCGCTAAGGATGTTTCCGAATTCGAAACCCTGAAGGAACTCAAGGCTGACATCAAGAAGAAGCTCACCGCTGAACATGAAGAAGCCGGCAAGCGCGCTTTCGAAGATATCCTCATGCGCAAGGTTGCTGACAACATCGAGTGCGAAGTTCCCCAGGCTATGGTGGACGCTCAGATCGAAACCTTCATGAACAACTTCAAGAACCAGCTTCTCTCTTCCGGCATGCGCTATGAAGATTACCTCAAGTTCACCGGCAGCGACGAAGCTAAGCTGAAGGAAGAAGCTGCAGCTCCCGCTCTGGCACAGGTTCGTCTGGATCTGGCTCTGGAAGCTATCATCAAGGCTGAAAACATCGAAGTTACCGAAGAAGACATCGAAGCTGAATACGCTAACGTTGCTTCCCGTTACGGCATGGAACTGGAAACCGTAAAGAAGTACCTTGCTCCCGAACAGGTCAAGGAAGGCGTTATGAAGGACAAGGCTATCGCTGTTGTTGTTGACAGCGCCATCGCTGTTCTGCCTGAAAAGAAGGCTGCCGCAAAGAAGAGCACCAAGAAGGCTGCCAAGGAAGAAGAAAAGACCGAAGAAAAGACTGAGGAATAATCTCCTTTCACGGCAAACTGAGAAAATTTCAAAATATTTCTGAAAAGTTTAAAAAAATGACACAATATATCATGGTAGTTCTGCTACCATGATATATTGCTACATGAAGCAATATCGCGTGAGACAAAAGGAGGTTTTCTCATGAGTTTAGTGCCGTATGTCGTGGAACAGACCAACCGCGGTGAAAGATCTTACGACATTTTTTCCCGTCTCCTGAATGACCGTATTATTTTCCTGGGTGAAGAAGTGAATGATACCACCGCAAGTCTTGTGGTGGCACAGCTCCTTTATCTGGAAGCACAGGATCCCGATAAGGATATCCAGATGTATATCAACAGTCCCGGCGGCAGCGTAACGGCCGGCATGGCGATCTATGATACCATGCAGTACATCAAGCCCGATGTTTCCACCATCTGCATCGGTATGGCAGCCAGCATGGGCGCATTTTTGCTCTCTTCCGGTGCCAAGGGCAAGCGCATCGCGCTTCCCAACTCCGAAGTGATGATCCATCAGCCTCTGGGCGGTTTCCGCGGTCAGGCTACCGATATCGAGATCCACGCCAATCTTATTCTGCGCACCAAGAAGCGCCTGAGTGAGATCATGGCTGCCAACTGCGGCAAGCCCTATGAAGAAGTGGTTGCCGCCTGCGAGCGTGATAATTTCATGACCGCGGAAGAGGCCAAGGAATTCGGCCTCATCGACAAGGTGATTTATAAAAGATAACTGAGGTATAAGCATGAGCGACGAAGGCAAGAAGGCCATCCGCTGTTCATTCTGCGGCAAGACAGAAGATCAGGTCTACCGCATGATCCAGGGCCCCGGTGTCCGGATCTGCGATGAGTGCGTGCATCTTTGTGTCAATGTGCTGAGTGACGGCTATGAAGAAGAACCCGCCTCCTACGGTGAGGTTCCTGAGACGCTGCCCACACCCCGTGAGATCAAGGAGGTCCTGGATCAGTATGTGGTAGGGCAGGAGGAAGCGAAAATCGCCCTTTCCGTCTCTGTTTACAATCATTATAAGCGGATCTTCTTTGGCGGCGAGAGCGATGTGGAGCTGCAGAAGAGCAACATCCTGATGATCGGTCCCACCGGCAGCGGCAAAACCCTTTTTGCCCAGACACTGGCCCGCGTTCTGGAAGTGCCCTTTGCCATTGCGGACGCAACCACCCTTACCGAAGCCGGCTATGTGGGCGACGATGTGGAGAATATTCTCCTCCGTCTTCTGCAGGCTGCCGATTTCGATGTGGAGCTGGCAGAGCGCGGCATTATCTATGTGGACGAGATCGATAAGATCGCCCGTAAGAGCGAAAACACTTCCATCACCCGCGATGTATCCGGTGAAGGCGTGCAGCAGGCTCTTTTGAAGATCCTGGAAGGTACCGTTGCCAATGTGCCTCCTCAGGGTGGCCGCAAGCACCCCCATCAGGAATTCATCCAGATCAATACCAAGAACATCCTCTTTATCTGCGGCGGTGCATTTGACGGGATTGATAAGATCATCGAACGCCGTCTGGATCAAAAGAGCATCGGCTTCGGCGCGGCTATCGCCTCCAAGAAGGATCGCGATATCGGTAAGGTCCTTAAGCAGGTGCAGCCTCACGATATTTTGAAGTACGGCATTATCCCCGAGTTGGTGGGTCGTCTTCCCGTGATCGCGCCTTTGCAGGATCTCAAGCGCGAGGATCTGATCCGTATCCTCACCGAGCCCAAGAACGCGCTGGTGAAACAGTATTCCGCTCTCTTCTCTTACGATGATGTGGAGCTGGAATTTACCCCTGAAGCTTTGGAAGTGGTGGCTGACCGTGCTATCGAGCGCAATATCGGCGCCCGCGGTCTGCGCGCTGTGATGGAAGGCATCCTGCAGCAGATCATGTTTGATATTCCCTCCGACCCCACCATCACCAAGGTGATCATTACGGCGGAATGCGCCCGCGGCGAAGCAGAGCCCGAGCTTCTGCGCGTAAAGAAGGAAGAAACCGAAGCTGCTGAAGGCGGCAGCGGTGAATCCGATGATGCGGAATCCGCATCCTGATGCAAAATGAAAGAAGGGGCGCTTGCCGTCCCTTCTTTTTCCCTTAGAAAGAAACGAGGAACCTATGGATAATTTGACTTTGAATATTCCCGTGCTTGCTTTGCGCGGCCTGACGGTTTTCCCCCGTTCCACCATGAGCTTTGATGTAGAGCGTGCGATCTCCGTCAAGGCGCTGGAACTGGCCATGGAGACCGATCAGAATATCTTTCTGGTGACCCAGAAGGAGATCGGCACGGCAATGCCCGGTGTGAACGATATTTACAGCATCGGCACGGTAGCCCATATCTGCCAGATCCTGCGTATTTCCGAAAGCGCAGTCCGCGTGATGGTGACGGGTACCAACCGCGCCCGCATCAAGCGTTTGTGGCAGACCGATCCCTTCCTGCAGGCCAATATCGAGCTTATTGAAGAAGTGGAAAGCGACAAGCCGCTCACCGCCAAGGAAGAGGCGCTGCTGCGCCAGTCCTATGGCCTTTTCAGCGAGTATGCTACCCTGGCCGGCAATGTGCAGAATGAGATGCTGGCCAAGGCTCTTGACTGCAAGGATCTTGGCGCTCTGGCAGACTTTATCTGCCAGAACATCAATCTCCGCCATACCGATAAACAGGCTATCCTGGAAGAAATGCGGCCCCTTACGCGTTTGAAGAAGCTCAACACCATGCTCTCCCGCGAGATCCAGGTGCTGACCTTTGAGCGCTCCATGGAAGATAAGCTGCGCGAGCAGTTTGCCACCTCTCAGAAAGAGCAGATCCTTCGCAATCAGATCAACCTCATCCAGCAGGAACTGGGGGAAGAGGATGAAGATGAGATCGGCGAATACCGCCGCAAGGTGAAGGAACTCAAGCTGGAAGAAAGTGTACAGAAGCAGCTTATCCATGAGATCGACCGTCTTTCCAAGCAGCCCTTTGGCAGCGCGGAAGCGGCTGTGATCCGAAATTATCTCGATACCTGCCTGGATATGCCCTGGAACACCCAGACCAAGGAGCGCGCCGATGTGGGTCTTGCCCGCAAGATTCTGGACGCGGAGCACTACGGTCTGCAGAAAGTAAAAGAGCGCATCCTTGAGTTTATTGCCGTCAAGCAGATCAATCCCGATGCCAAGGGCCAGATCATCTGCCTCGTCGGCCCTCCCGGTGTAGGTAAAACCTCTATCGCTATTTCCGTTGCAAAGGCCGTGAACCGTAAAATGGCCCGTCTTTCTTTGGGCGGCGTGCGTGATGAGGCGGATATCCGCGGCCACCGCAAGACTTACATAGGCGCCATGCCCGGCCGCATTATTGAGGCTATGATCCGCAGCAAGTCCATGAATCCTCTTCTGGTGCTGGACGAGATCGACAAGATGTGCAGCGATCAGCGCGGCGACCCCGGTTCGGCCCTGCTGGAAGTGCTGGACAGCGAGCAGAACTATGCTTTCCGTGACCACTTCCTTGAGATCCCCGTGGATCTCAGCCGTGTGCTTTTCATCACCACCGCCAATACCACTGAGACCATTCCCAAGCCTCTGCTGGACCGCATGGAAGTGATTGAGCTTTCCAGCTATACCGATGAGGAAAAGCTGCAGATCGCCAAGCGTCATCTTTTCCCCAAGCAGCTTAAAGAGCACGGGTTGAAGAAAGCGCAGCTTCGCATCAGCGATGAAGCGCTGCGGCTGATGATCTCCGGCTATACCAGAGAATCCGGTGTGCGTAAGCTGGAACGTCAGCTCGCAAAGGTGTGCCGCAAGTCTGCAATGCGCCTTGTAGAAGAGGGTGTAAAGCGGATCAGCATTACAGCTTCCAACCTGAAAGATTACCTTGGTATCATCCGTTATCAGGACGATAATGCCAGCTTGAAGGATGAAGTCGGCATTGTAAACGGCCTTGCCTGGACGCAGGTGGGCGGTGAACTTCTCAAGGTGGAAGTCAATGTTATGGATGGCAGCGGCAAGCTGGAACTGACGGGTAACCTTGGCGAAGTGATGCAGGAATCCTGCAAGGCCGCTCTCAGCTGCCTGCGCAGCCGTGCCGATAAGCTGGGCATCGAAAAGGATTTCTATAAGACCAAGGATATCCATGTGCATTTCCCCGAAGGCGCCGTTCCCAAGGACGGACCCTCCGCGGGTATTGCCATCACCACCGCTATGCTTTCCGCTCTTACCGGCCGCGCTGTCCGCGGTGATATCGCCATGACCGGTGAAGTGACGCTGCGGGGCAATGTGCTTGCCATTGGCGGGCTGAAGGAAAAGACCATGGCCGCCAAGCGCAATAAGATCACCACGGTGATCATCCCCAAGGAAAATGTAAAGGATCTGGAAGAGATCGATCCCACCGTTCGCGAAGCGCTGAAGTTTGTGAGCGTGGAGACTATCGACGCTGTTTTGGCAGAAGCTATCGTGGGCGCGCAGGCGGCGGAAGTCAGCACTGCGCAGTATAACCTGGTGGAAAAGACGGAGAGCAAGCAGGATTCTGTGCTTCGTCAGTAAAGAGAGGGATGAGTATGGCAGTAAATTTCAATAAAGCGGAGTTTATCCTCTCGGCTACCGAGCCGAGGCAGTTTGTCCGCGATGGACTGCCGCAGATGGCCTTTGCCGGCCGCTCCAATGTGGGCAAATCCTCCTGCATCAACCGTCTTTTGAACCGCAAGAACTTTGCGCGCGTGGGCGCGTCTCCCGGCAAGACCACGCAGATCAACTATTTCAAGATCGATTCCAAGCTCTATCTTGTAGACCTGCCCGGCTACGGTTATGCCAAGGTCAGCAAGGCGGAGCGGGATCGGTGGGGGAGACTCATGGAATCCTATTTCCACTCTCCCGGTCTTATTACGCTGGGTGTTCTTATTGTGGATGCCCGCCACAAGCCTACGGCGGATGACTGCACCATGTGTGAGTTTTTCCGCGCCACAGGCTGCCCCATGATCGTGGTGGCCAACAAGGTGGATAAGTTGAAAAAGAGCCAGATCCAGCCCGCTATGGATCTGATCCGCGAGACCCTGCAGCTTTCTGAAGACGAGGCTTTGGTGCCTTTCTCCGCCGAAAAGGGGGATGGAAAGGATCAGGTCATCTCTCTTCTGATGTCGGCTTGTGAAAGAGAATAAAAAAAGAACGGATGCTGATGCATCCGTTCTTTTTTTATTGCGTCATTTCGGCGGGGGATTGGGGGAGCAGCCAGCGCTCATCGGAGGCGGTGTTGAGATAGAGGAGAAGAAGCTCTGCCCAACCCTGCTGCTCTTTGGTGAAAGTTTTGCCGCCGTCAATGGCCTCATCCAAT
>JAFQLA010000220.1 GCA_017396725.1 Oscillospiraceae bacterium | reverse complement strand
GCATTTGAACGGACTTCTCAAGCCCTCTCAGGGCTGCATCCGTTTCCGCGGAAAGAATATCTGGGAAGAGCCGAAAAAAATAAGCCGTATCCGCTCTGAGATCGGCCTTGTATTCCAGTATCCGGAATATCAGCTTTTTGAAGAAACGGTGTATAAGGACATCGCCTTCGGCCCCACCAATATGGGCCTTAGCGCCGAGGAGATCGACGCGCGGGTGCGCGAGGCGGCAAAGTTTGCCGGCGTAGGGGAGGAGCTTTTGGAAAAATCTCCCTTCGAACTCTCCGGCGGCCAGAAGCGCCGCGTGGCGATCGCGGGCGTTATCGCCATGGAGCCAAGCGTTTTGGTGCTGGACGAGCCTTCTGCGGGCCTTGACCCCGAAGGCCGTGAAAACCTTCTGCGCAATATCCGTGAGTACCACCGTGTCAAGGGTACCACCGTGATTCTTGTAAGCCACAGTATGGATGAGATCGCCCAGAATGTGGACCGCATCGTGGTTTTGAAAAACGGCGGTGTTCTTATGAGCGGCACGCCCCGTGAGGTATTTGCCCGCGCGGAAGAAATGCAGTCCGCGGGTCTCAATGTGCCGCAGGTGACCCGTGTTGCCATGCGTCTGCATGAAAGCGGGCTGAATGTGGATCCCGCCGTTTACACGGTGGAGGAGCTGCGCGCGGCTCTCATGCGCCTGAAGGGAGGAAATGCCCATGCTTAAGGACATTACTCTCGGCCAGTATTTCCCCGGAAACACCCTGGCTCACCGATTGGATCCCCGCACGAAGCTGGTGCTGGTGGTAATCTATGTTATCGGCCTTTTCTCCGCCAATTTCCTGGTTTCCTATGCCTTGATGGTCCTCATGCTGATGACGGCCATTCTGGTCTCCAAAGTGAAAATGAAGGCGCTTTTGAACGGGCTCAGACCCATTCTTATCATTGTTGCCTTTACGGCGCTTTTGAACCTTTTCTACACTCCCGGTGAGGAGATCTTCTCCTGGTGGATCATCTCCATCACCAAGGAAGGTATTTTCCGTGCGGTTTTGATGGTGCTGCGCATCGTGATGCTGATCATGGGCACTTTCCTGCTCACTTATACCACCAGCCCCATCAAGCTGACCAACGGTATCGAAAGTGTGCTCTCTCCTTTGAAAAAGCTGCACCTTCCCGTGCATGAGCTTGCCATGATGATGAGCATCGCCCTGCGCTTTATCCCTACTCTTATCGAGGAAACGGATAAGATCATGTCGGCTCAGAAGGCCCGTGGTGCCAACTTTGAAGACGGCAGTCTCATTCAGCGGGCAAAGGCGCTGGTGCCGCTGCTGGTGCCCCTTTTTGTCAGCGCCTTCCGCCGCGCGGATGAGCTTTCCGTTGCTATGGAATGCCGCTGCTACCACGGCGGAGAGGGCAGCACCAAGCTGCATGTGCTGCGCTATAAGAAGGAAGACTATCTGGTTTTGATCGGCGCGGTTATTCTGGTAGCCGCGGTGATCGTGATCTCCAAATTAGGATGGTAATGACGAAGTATGCGTAATATCGCCTTAAAACTGATGTATAATGGCACTGCTTATCACGGCTGGCAGGTGCAGAAGACGGAGATCACCGTTGCCGAAACGCTGGAACGGGGCATTTCCAAGGTCTGCGGCGAGCCCATCAAGCTGGTGGGCTGCGGGCGCACGGACGCAGGCGTTCATGCCGAGAGCTATATTGCCAATTTCCGCACCTCTTCCCGCATTCCCATTGACCGCCTGCCTTTTGCCATCAATACCCATATCCCCGAAGATATCGTGGTGATGGCGGCCTATGAGGTGGCAGATGATTTCAATGCCATCGG
>JAFQLA010000219.1 GCA_017396725.1 Oscillospiraceae bacterium | reverse complement strand
GCCAAGCACCACGCTGACCTCTCCGCGGCGGATCCGTTTCCACTGATCGTACCGCTCGGAGGTGGGACGGGAAGAGTGGAGCATGGCCACTTTCTCGCCGAAATGAGCGGAAAACCGCTCCATGATCTGCGCCGTGAGAGCGATCTCGGGAACCAGCACAATGGCGCTCTTCCCTGCCCGGATCACTTCCTGCACCAGGCGGATATACACCTGCGTCTTGCCGCTGCCGGTGACACCCTCCAAAAGGGCGGCACCCGTCCGGCCGCTTTGGCACATGGC
This sequence comes from Oscillospiraceae bacterium, assembly GCA_017396725.1. Next base: position 8,797 of record JAFQLA010000219.1, on the reverse strand, counting down.
CCAAAGCTCCCGGAAAACGGCCTGCTGCTCATCCGTCAGGCAGATATCCTCTGCCTTGGGGGCGCGGATCTCCGGCACGCGGAAAACCTCTTCTTCCCATGTCCGCACGATCCCTGCCTTTTCAAGGCTTTTGACCGTGGCGGCGGAGGCGCCTGTAAAGTAGCGGATATCCTCAGCGCTGATCTGCCCCACAGAGGCAAGCAGACGGATCACTTCATAGCGCATGGGCGCGGAGCGCTTTTTCTTCTCCGCTTCGGCCACGGCCTCCTCTGCCGCCATGGCAAGGGACACCATTTTCACCGTCTTATCGTGGATGGCGCGGCGGGAAACTTCCCTGCGCGTGAGATATCCTTTTTCCGTAAGGCATGTTAAAAGTCCCGCCGTCTTTTCGCCGCAAAGGGCGCGGATGGCGTCTCGCTCCATTTCGCCGCCATTGGCCTCCACCGCGGTGAGAATATCCTGCTCAGATGCGGTAAGGGGCGCCTCAGGCGCGTGTTCCGCTTTACGGTAAAGTACCTGCAGCTGATACCAGATCCCTGCAGGCAGAATGGTTTTTGCCGCGTCATAGAAAGTGCAGAAATACCGCTCCCGCATCCACAGGGCAAGGCGGATCTCCCCTTCCGTCATAACGCTTTGGCTATCCAGCAGCGCGCCCACACTTTTGAGCCGCGCCGCCTTTTCGCCCTCTTCCACCGCAAGGACCATCCCCTCCGAAGGGCGGTTTCCCCTGCCGAAGGGCACCGTCACTCTCATGCCGGGGCGAAGACTGTCCTTCAGTTCCGCCGGCACAAGGTAGGTGTAGGGCTTATCGATGGGATAGGCAGCCGCGGAAACGGCGATCCTGGCAAGTGTGACCTGCTCCATTTCCGCATCTCCCTTCTCTCATAAAATCAATCTTCTGCGGCTTCCTTGATGGTGGTGTCGATGGAGGCAGCATCATGCTTGCCGTCAGCCACTTCCTGAATGGCAATGGTCACGGACTTTTCTTCCAGAGGTTCGCCGATCATTTCCGCTTCCTCGGAGAGCTGGCGGGCGCGGCGGGCAACTACATTCACCAGCATGTAGCGGTTGGGAATGTAAGCGTTGAGGTCGTTCATTGCGGGATAGAGCATCATAATCATTACTTCCAATCTGCCGTATGGCTAAAATTTTATAAATTCAAATCTATAGTCGCGCTTCTAGTCGCGCTTCTTACTTCTCACTCAGCAGAGCCAGACGGTCCTGAGGCTTGCAGTGCTCGGCAAGAATGATGGCGCGGATCTCCTCCACGGCGCTTTCCACCGTGTCGTTGATAACAAAGTAATCGTAGGTGTGGGCGGTCTGCACTTCCACCTTGGCGCGGAGCAGGCGCTTCTGGATCACCTCGTCGGAGTCGGTGCCGCGGGAAGTGAGTCTGCGCTGGAGCTCAGCCCAGGAAGGAGGCGCGATAAAGATGCGCACGGTGTCGGGCCGCTTGGCATGGACCTGCAGCGCGCCCTGGATCTCGATATCGAGGATCACATCCTGACCCATGGCCATAGCCGCGTCCACATACTTTTTGGGGGTACCGTAGAAATTGCCGACATATTCGGCATATTCCAGAAATTCATCCTCTTCGATCATCTTGCGGAAAACATCCGCGTTGATGAAGTGATACTGTTTGCCGTTTTCCTCACCGGGGCGAGGCTCACGGGTGGTGGCGGAAACAGAAAAATAGATATCCTTCTGACGCTCCAAAAGCGCGGAGAGCACCGTGCTCTTACCGACGCCCGAAGGGCCGGAGACGATAAAAGTCTTTCCTTTTCTCATAGCATTTCATCCTCTTCCAAGGGAGCAACTCCCAATTTTTCAGCAAGTTTTTCCGTGGATACGGCGCTGAGCACCACATGGTCGCTGTCCATGATCAGGACGCTTGCGGTCTTGCGGCCGTAGGTCGCGTCAATGAGCATGCCGCGCTCGCGGGCCTCCTGCACCATGCGCTTGATGGGCGCGGATTCCGGTCCCACCACGGAGATGAGGCGGCTGGCGGAGATCATATTGCTAAAGCCGATGTTAATAAGCTGCATGGCTCTCTCCTTACTCGATGTTCTGCACCTGTTCGCGGATCTTTTCCACTTCCGCCTTGAGATTCACAACCACCGTTGCGATCTCCACATCGTTGCACTTGGAGCCAACGGTGTTGCTCTCGCGGTTCACTTCCTGAATAAGGAAGTCCATCTTGCGGCCCATGGGATCGTTGCTCTGGAGCATCTTGCGCAGCTGGGAAAGATGGCTGCGCAGGCGCACGGTCTCTTCATCCACGGCCACTTTATCGGCATAGATGGCAGCTTCCATCAGAATGCGGGATTCATCGATGGTGGTGCTCTGGAGCACTTCCTGCATGCGGCCAAGGAGCTTCTGGCGGTATTCGGCCACCGTCTGGGGAGAGCGTTCTTCCACCTTGGCGGTGAGGCTCTCGATGGTATCCAGGCGGGAGGCAATGTCCTCTGCCAGCTTCACACCTTCGGCGGCGCGCATCGCGTTGTAGGCGGCAAGGGCCTCATCCAGTACCGCGCAGATATCCTCCGTCACGGTATCCACATCCTCGTCGGCCTTGGTGACGGTCATCACATCGGGAAAACGGGCAATGGCAGCGGCGGAAACATCGCCTTCCAACCCGTAGCCTTCCTTAAGTTCCTTCAGCGCCGCGAGATAGCCTTCCACAAGGCTCTTGTTGATTGTCACCACGGCGGTGTCGGCAGCGGAGCTGTCCACAGACACGAACACATCCACCTTGCCGCGGCTGATAGCCTTCTGCACGCGGGACTTGATGGCGTCTTCAGCAAAGGTGTAGATGCGGGGCATCTTCACCGTGCAATCCAGATAACGGTTGTTGACGCTGCGCACCTCAACGGTGATGTCGCGGTTGTTGCGCATTTCTTTGGCGCGGCCGTAACCGGTCATACTCTTAACCACAGTTTCTTCCTCCAAAATTTATTTCTTAACAGCAAAAGCAGGGTAAACAGAAAAACGGGAACGGGCAGCAAAGCCCATCGCTCATGCAGGTATCGGTGCCGAAAACGGTGCCGCCGGCAGTATTCGCGCTGCCGCCCCGGGCCATGTATTCCACGGCCTGACGGTACTCGGTGTTGTCGGGCTCCATCTGCGCCGCCGTTTCATAATAGCGCTTGGCTTCATCCAGCCAGCCCCTTCGGTAGCAGACGCTGCCCTTGAGGAAATTCCACTCGGCGTCATGGTCGCTGCAGGCGTTGAGCAGCGCCTCCGCACGGGCCAGGTTCCCCTGCATGATGGCAACGCGCACCTGCGAAAATACGGACGATCCGCCCTGCGTGCTGCCGCTCCAGGGACCGTACTGCCCTGCCGTGCCGCCGTAGCCTGCATAGCTTCCGCCGTAGCCCCCGCGGGAGGCGGAAGAACTGCTTCTTCTGCGCTGGATCTCCTCATAGGCGGCATTGATGTCCTTCATCTTTTCCTGAGCAAGATCCGCCAGGGGATTATCGATATAGCGGTCGGGATGGTACTTGCGGGCGAGGTCTCTGTATGCTTTTTTGATCTCTTCGTCCGATGCGTCGTGAGACACATTCAGCACTTCATAGGGGTCTTTCATTTCGGATCCTCGTTGTTTCTCATTTTTGTATATTTGCGGTATTTGCCGCTGAGCACGCTTGCCGCCACATAGAATAGTCCGCGATGCACGGTGCTCTCCACCAGCACCTGCCACGCGCCGAAGTCCGCAAGTGACACGGCGGCATCCACCAATCGGGCGGAGTGGTCAAGGGTGGTGATAAATTCTTTTTTTGTTTCCTCGGTGAACTTTCCGTCCCCAAGGCCATAGCGCGCCATCAAAGGATTGTAGCAGCCGCTTCGGGCATCCTCCTCGAGATCGTCCGCCGCGTCCACAAGGTAGACCCAACGGCCCAGATGATAGAGCATCTCACGCAGGATGCGGCGGCGCTTTTCCTCTGCCACCTCTTCCGCCGCGGCGGCAAGGATATTGGCAAACGCGTCTGCCGGACGGTCGATAGAGGGGCAGTTTTCCTCTTCCATCTCCCGCAGCCGCCCCAGCTCACGGCGCACCGTCTCATCAAAGGCGGGGCGGTACTTCCTCGCTTTTTCGTAGGCATGGCGCAAAAACATCTGTCCTCCGCGGTATTTGAGACCGCCGAAAAAGCCGTGGTCGGCAACGCCGTCTTTCATCTGCCAGTAGGCAAGGATCACGCTCTCATCCGCCGCAAGGGCCATAGCGTCGCTGCCGCACAGCACTTCCCTCTTCTCAAAGGGCTTGACCGCGCAGCGGCGGCAGGCAAAGCAGGGCTTTTGCTCCGCACCCAACAAAATGGCAAGAAAGGTAAAATCGTAATTGAGGATAAATCTCGCGCCAAATCCGTACCGCTGCCCCAGCGTGTGGCAAAGGCCGCAGTAGGCAGCGCGGAAGCGCTCCGTTTCCTCCTGCGCAAGCTCGCCCAGGGGCGGACGAATATAACCAAACATAGCTTCTCCTTATCGAAGGGATACGACCGTGCAGGAAACATCGCCTTCCTTGCGCTTTTTACGGTCATAGAGCACAGCGGGGATAAATCCCACGGCGAAGGCCGCGATGCCCGCGCCGATGCGCGCCCCTTCCGGCGCGCCGAAGGGCAGAAAATAGCCAAGGAAAAAGCACACCACCGGGATGAGATATACCAGCGCCGCGATGCCGAGGAGCTGCTTGGTGCTGCTTTCCACCAGCACCTTGTCCCCCGGCTTTACGCTCAGATCGCATCGGGCCGTCATATAGATGGCCGCGCCGGAAACGCCGCAGCCGGCGCATTCTTCGCAATCGTGGCCGCAGGCGGTTTTCCGCACCACGGAGATCTCCACTTTTCTGCCCCCAAGGATCTTTTCAACTGTCGCGATCTGGGTCATGCGGCAGGCTCCTCGCTTTCCGCGTTGGCCGTCAGCGCCACCTGCGCCTCATAGCTGCCCAGAACACCGATGCTCTTGTCGCTCTTTACCGTGATCTCCGCGCTGAGCGTATAGTGACCTTCTTCCACGGCGAGGGTGCTCAGATCCAGCAAAATCTCGATCTCTTCGCCCGACAGCTCGCTGACGTCATCCCCCGCGCCGCAAAGCGTCACATGGAGACTCTCCGTCAGCACTTCGGCAGAGAAGCCTTCGGGCACGTTGGCGCAGACAAAGTCGGCAGCCGTCACGGAGACGGTGGCAAAATCAATGAAATTCACCTTCACGACAGCCTTGGTAAAGCTGCTGAGATTCACAATGTCCTTGGGAAGCGAGATCTCGTAGGAATAGGTGGAATAAGCGGAATTGGTATCCAGCTTGGTAAGATCAATGGTGTCCAGCACGATCTCGCTGATAAGGGAGAGATCGTGCGCGTCACCGGCGATGCGGATGGTGGGCTGATCGATGCTCCAGTTCACGTTGTCGGCACTGTAGCCGGGTGCTTCGGTGAATTTCACCGTAAGAGGCACTTCCTTCACCTGCAGCACGGGAACCGCCACCTGAATGGCGTCCTCCACCACATGGATGTTTTCGTTTTCGATCACCTGATCGTTATAATCGTAGAGAGTGTAATCATAGAGCGCGGCAATGGTGGAGGTAGCGCTGTTGACATCGATGGTCACCTTGGCGTATTTCACCTGCAGGATATCCTCCTGCTGGCCGCGGATCTCAAGGGTATCGGGGGTGATGGTCACAGGGCCCTGCATGTAGCCGGAAGCCACAACGCCCAGCACATCGCAGCGCACATCCACCGTCTTCTTGTAAAGCTCGCCCACATAAACTGTTGCGTTGTAGGCGCTGGCATCCACCACAGAAACGCTGCCCGCAGGCACGCTGGAAGGCAGGATCAGGTCATACTTGAGATTCTGCACGCCGGTGGTATTGACACTGTCCAGCTCCACCTGCACGCGGACCTTTTTGGTATCCAGCTTGTAGATCACATTTCGCTCGCCCTTGAGCTTGAGGGAAATGGTGCGGTCAGACTCGCCCAGCAGCATCAGGCCCTTTTCGGCAAGGGTGGTTTCCTCGCCCACATATTCGATCTCGATATTGTTTACCCAAATGGTGGAAACCACCGGATCAACAGAACCGGCAAAGATCCAGATGAAAACCGCTGCCAAAATGGAGATGCCGATCTGGAAAGCCTGTTCCTTATTCATCTTCATTTTCATCGTCAGCTCCATTCTTTTTCAGCTTGAGCAAAGCAAGCAGGTCGAACTTGTTCTTCTCAGTGGCATCCTTTTCCTGCGGCAAAAGCTCGTTGCGCAGGAGGTATTCCAGCGTTTCAGGCTGCAGATGCCGCTTGAGCATGCCGCCCACGGCAACGGATACAGACCCGGTCTCCTCGGAGACGATCACCACCACGGCATCCGAATTCTCGCTCATGCCGATGCCGGCGCGGTGGCGGGTGCCCAGCTCACGGCTGAGGTTCACATTGCGGGAAAGGGGCAGCACGCAGCCCGCGCCCAGAATGCGGCCGTCACGGACGATGACGGCGCCGTCATGCAGGGGGGCTTTATTGTAGAAAACATTTTTGAGCAGTTCCGAGGAAAGGTTCGCGTTGAGCACCGTGCCGCTACGGACGAGGTCGCTGAGCTTGATCTCCCGCTCGAAGACGATGAGGGCGCCCGTGCGGGCTTTGCTCATTTCCGAGCAGGCCAGCACCGTCTGGCTGATGACGTTTTCCATACCGCCCACGATCTGCTCTTTCACAAAGAGGCTGGAGATGCCGTATTTCCTGCTGCCCACCTGCTCGAGGATGCGGCGGATCTCAGGCTGGAAGAGGATGATCAGCGCCAGAACACCTACCTCGACCATGTGCTTGAGAATATAGTTTATGCCGTGAAGGTGCAAAACACCGCTTAGCCAGAGAACCACCAGAAAAACGGCAACACCTTTGAGAAGGCTGGTGGCCTTGGTATTGCGCACCAGTCGCAAAAGATGATAGATAAGATAGGCAAGAATCGCGATATCCAGTATATCCGTAATGCGGATCAAAAGAAGATATCTGCCTGCGTTGGCAAAGAGATTGGACAGAATTTCCATGCTGCAACACTCCATGAAAGTATTCTTACCTATTATAATAAAAATACCAAGTAATTGCAAGGCTTTGCGGCGGAAATTAACACTTCCGCCGCAAAATATAGCGCACTTCCTCCGCCCCGCGGCGGATTTCCTCCAATGTGTTGAAAACCGAGAAACTAAAGCGCACCGTGCCGCCATCCAAAGTGCCGGCGGTTTTGTGGGCCAGCGGCGAGCAATGATACCCTGCCCGCACGCAGATCCCCCGCCGCGCCAGCTCCGCTGCCGCCGCCTCGCTGTCGAGATCCCGGAACACAAGAGACACCACACCGCATTGCGCGCTGTCCTCATTCGCCGCGAATATCTGCAGCCGCGGCTCCCGGGCCAAAGATTCGCAGAATTGCTTTGTCAGCTTTTTCTTCCTTTTTTCAATCTCTGTAAAACCTAACCGCTTTACATATTGCAGCCCTGCCAGAAGGCCTGCGATCCCCGCCACATTGTGGGTTCCCGCCTCCAATCTGTCCGGGAGATAGGCGGGCATTTCCTGCGTAAGAGAATCCGACCCTGTGCCGCCGAAGAGAATGGGGTTTGCCGAAGCGCCGCAGAGCAGCAGCCCCGTGCCCTGCGGCCCCAGAAGGCCTTTGTGCCCCGGCATGGCAATAAAAGCCGCCTGCCATTTTTCCATATCCACCTGAAGGCTCCCCGCCGATTGGGAGGCGTCCACGATCAGCGGCACCCCTTTTTCACGGCAGATCTCCGCAATGGTATCCATAGGCTGCACGAAGCCGAATACATTGGAAACATGGTTGCAGATCACCGCGTCTGTATCCAACCTCACGCAGCGGTAAAATGCCTCCGCCACAGCATCGGTATCAAAAAGCGGCGCTTCAGCCACCGTAACGCGCAGGTTTTCAAAGGAGGCAAGGCAGCGGGTCACAGCGTTGTGCTCATAGCCGGAGATCACCACATTTCCCCCGTCTTTTACAAGGCTGCGGATGGCGATATTCAGCGCGTGGGTAGCGTTGAAAGTAAAGATGACCCGCTCTGCCTCCTTGACGGAAAAGAGGTCTGCCGCCTCCTCCCTGCAGCGGTAAACCGTTTCCGCCGCCCGCCGCGCAAGGACATGATCGCCCCGTGCCGGAGAGGTCATGCCCTCCATGGCCCGCAGCACCTCCCGCCTTACGGCCGCAGGCTTTTGAAAGGATGTGGCCGCGTTATCGAAATAGATCATGCTCTGCGCCCTCTTCCTCTGAAAATGTCCTTGTGCCAAGGATACCCGCGCTGCGAAGAATGGATCGCACCAGTTCTTTGTGCTCTTTCTGAATGCGCAGCGCAAAGCTGCAGCCGTTGGCGCCGCGGCTCCTTTGGATGTGGCAAGGCACCCGCTGGCGCTCCAGGATTTTTTGGATCTTTTGTGCCTCAGTCAGCGATTTTGCGCTGATCAGAATATAGTCCATTTCCATCTCCTCCGCCCTATTTTATGGCAGAAAAAAAGCAGGTGTGAAACACCTGCTTTTTCCTTTTCGCCTTTATTCCTTTTCCAATAGCGCGATGGCCTGCGCCGCCATGCCTGAGCCGTCCCCCGTAAAGCCGAGGCGCTCTTCGGTGGTGGCCTTCACGCTGATCTGATCCAGGTCCACACTCAGCGCGCGGGCGATATTTTCCCGCATCGCCGCCGTGTAGGGAGAGACCTTGGGCGCCTGCGCCACCAGCGTGGCGTCCACATTCACCGTGCGGTAGCCTGCTTCGCTAAGCCGTTTTGCCACCTCTTGAAGGAGCTTCACGCTGTCCGCTC
>JAFQLA010000218.1 GCA_017396725.1 Oscillospiraceae bacterium | reverse complement strand
CCGTCGTTTCGGCGAAGGGAGGTTATTTATGTCCCAAAACCACAAAAAGGGCAAAAGGGAACCATATTGTGCGGCGGGGAGAAAAATGCTATAATGGGGAAAATCATCCCTCAGAAGGAGGATCCCGCTATGAAACTGGTATCGTGGAATGTAAACGGCCTTCGGGCCTGCCTTGGCAAGGGCTTTCTGGATTTCTGCGCTGGGGCGGACGCCGATGTCATCTGCCTGCAGGAGACCAAGATGCAGCCCGATCAGGCCAACTTTGACCTTCCCGGCTACGAGCGCTATTGGAACAGCGCCGATAAGAAGGGCTATTCCGGCACCGCTGTTTTCACCCGTGTAAAGCCCCTGAATGTCACCTATGATTTCGGTGACGATATCCACCGCCACGAAGGCCGCATCATCACCGCCGAATTTGAAAAGTTCTACCTCGTCTGCTGCTACACGCCCAACGCCCAGGACGGGCTGAAGCGTCTTGATTACCGCATGCAGTGGGAGGATGATCTGCGCGATTATCTCATGGAGCTGGACAAGGTGAAGCCCGTGGTGTACTGCGGGGATCTGAATGTGGCCCATGAGGAGATCGACCTCAAAAACCCCAAGTCTAACCGCGGCAATCCCGGCTTTTCCGATGAAGAGCGCGCCAAGATGACAACACTCCTTCAAAGCGGCTTCACCGACTCTTTCCGCGCCCTCTATCCCGATCTTACGGGGGCTTACAGTTGGTGGAGCTACCGTTTCCACGCCCGTGAGAATAACGCAGGGTGGAGAATCGACTATTTCATTGTGTCTGACCGGCTGGCAGATTCCATCACCGCCGCCGGCATCTGCGACCATGTGTACGGCAGCGACCATTGCCCCGTAACGCTGGAACTTGATGTATAAGGAGAGCCAACATGCGTGAAATGAGAAGAAAAGAGCGCCGGCTCACCACGGAAGAGGCATGGGCCGTGGTGGAAGCGAGCGACTACGGCGTCCTTTCCATGATCGGCGAGGAGAACCGCCCTTACTGCGTGCCCGTGAACCTTGCCCGCAAGGGAGAATGCCTTTATTTCCACTGTGCCAAGGTGGGGCAGAAGACAGACTTCCTCCGTCAAAACGGCGGCGTCTGCGTAAGCTTTGTCTCCCGGGCGGACTTGGATGGCGAAAATCTCACCACCAAGTATGTTTCCGCCACGGTTTTCGGCACGGCGGAAGAGGTGACGGAGGATACCGAGAAGATCGAAGCCCTCACCCTCATCGCCCGCCGCTTCGCCCCGGGATATGAAGAGGCGGCAAAAAAGGAAATTGAAACGCTTTTGAGCGTTACCGCCGTGTGGCGCGTCACCGCCGACTTCATCACCGCAAAATCCAATCTGAAGCGATAAAAAAAGAGAGGTGCAAGACACCTCTCTTTTTTATTCTTTTTTCAGCTGGTCGAGGAATTTCCTCACTCTGGGATTGCTGTTTTCCATGCCAAAAAAGCGCTCAGCAGACTCATCTACCGCGATCTTGCCCTCATCCATAAACAAAACGCGGTCTGCGATCTCACGGGCAAAGTTCATCTCATGGGTCACGATCAGCATCGTGCGGTTATGCTGCTGTGCCAGACGACGGATCACTTCCAGCACCTCACCGATCAATTCCGGATCAAGAGACGAAGTAGGTTCGTCGAAGAGAATGCATTCGGGATTTGCCGCCAACGCCCGGGCAATTCCTACGCGTTGCTGCTGACCGCCGGAGAGATGTGACGGATATTCATCCGCTTTTTGCAGCACGCCTACTTGCTCCATTAATTCTCTTGCCCGCACTTGAGCTTCTTTTTTCTCCACACCACGCACAGCGGTAAGGGGCAGCATCACATTTTCAAGGCAGGTCTTGTTGGCAAAAAGATTATAGCTCTGAAATACCATGGAAGTCTTTTGCCGCAGCGCGCGCACCTGCGCCTCGCGGCGGTTTTCCGTGTTTACCGAAACACCATCGATCTCCACACTGCCCTTTTGCGGCACTTCCAGAAAATTGATGCAGCGCAAAAGCGTGCTTTTACCTGTACCCGACGGGCCAAGGATCGCCACTACCTGCCCTTCCGGCACATCCAGGTCGATACCTTTGAGAACCTGCAGTTCGCCAAAGCTTTTATGCAAATTGCGAATCTTCAGCATATTACTCTTCCTCTTCCTTCAGGTGTTCTTCCCAACGGCGCTGATCGTCCGCTCTCTTCTGATACCACTTGCCGCAGGAAACGCCGTAGTAAGCACCGGGATCGATGTCTACCCCCAGCGCATCGGGAGAATCCAGTCGCGCGAGGATCTCTTCCTTGGCCGCCGCGGTCTCAATTAGGTTCAGCGTAGCCAAAACGCCTTCTGTCAGCGGATCGAAAAGATTCACAGGCAGGCCTACACCGATATCGTTGCGGGTCCAGCCGCAGGCGCGGCGGGTACCTTCGCAGAGGAAGGAAACATTGATGTCGTTGGTTTCAAACGGACGGGCGCAAAGATCAGAGCAAACGCCCTGATTGCCCACCGTGCCGATGTTCTTCATGGCGCCGTACTGATAGGCGTATCCCTGCGCCACACGCATAAGCTGATAGGCATCGCCAAAGAAGATGACCACATCCGCTTCTGACAGTTCTTCCAGCGGTGCGATCTCGATACCGTAGAGCTGCTGGCGGATAAAGATGGTATCCTTCTGCGCCCGCTTTGCCACAGCACGGGTAGCGTAGAGGCCACAGCTGTAATAAACTTCGCCGGAATAGGTAGTAGGATCGTTTTCCTCAATGCCCAGCGCGCGACGGGAACGCCCGCAGGCAAAGTTCTTCGGGCAGCATTTGTAGTGCCCGCCTTCGCTGGCTCTTTTCACCATCACGCAGAAGCGGGTGTTTTTATCGTAAGGCTCTCCGCCTGCATCCTGATATTCCGCCCAGTTATAAAGAAACTTCACACCCACGATCTTGCGCTGAAGACCCAGTGCCAGTTCCAGTCGCTTCACATTTTCCATCTTCATAGCTTTGCCCCCTTCAGAGATAGCGTCCCATCCGCTTTTCCAGCTTACGCTGGAAATAGCCGATGACAACCATCATGCCCCAGTAAATCAATCCTACCGCAACGTAAGATTCCAGATAGCAGTAGGATTTGGCCGAACCGATCTTTGCCTTGGCCAGCAGTTCCACCACGCCGATGGTAAAACCCATGGCTGTACTTTTAATCATGCTGATAAAAGAGTTGCCCAGCGCCGGCAGCGCCACAGTGAAAGCCTGCGGCAGAACAATCGTGCGCAGCGCCTGCAGTTTGCTCATACCGACAGAAAGCGCCGCTTCCATCTGCCCCTTATCAACAGACAAAAGCCCACCGCGCAAAATCTCGGAAATAAATGCCGCTGAATTCATAGAGATGGAAAGGATCAACGCCGTCTGCGCAGACATTTCTCTCATGGAATAAATGATTTGGGGAAGGCCAAAATACATAATGAAAAGCTGCGTAATATACGGTGTAGACCGAAAGAAGGACACATAAAGATTTGATGCGCCGCGCAAAAGGCGAAATCTGCTTTGCTTGGCAAGGGCCAACAGCAGTCCCATAAGCATTGCCGCTATAAAAGCCCATACACCAAGGAACAGCGTATAAGGCACTTTGACGATAAGACGCGGGAATTCGCCAAAAAAGTAAATAAGATCAAATTTCATGGAATACCTACCTCTTTTGAAAATGAGGAAAAAGAGCAGGGTCAGACCCTGCTCTTTTCACACACCAGAAATTACTCTGCGTCAAACTCAAAGGGAACGGTTACATCACGATAGTACCACTTTTCGGAAATGCCCTTAAGGGTACCGTCAGCCAGCATATCGGCAATAGCAGCATTCACATCGGCGAGGACTTCAGCGGGAATATCCTTGCTGACGGGGAACACATTTTCTTCGGTGATAACAGCTTCACCAAACATCTTATAGGGTTCAGCCTTGCCTTCACGTTCCATCTTTTCAAATGCCATGATGGTCATGGGGAAAGCTTCGAAACGGCCCAGATCCAGCTCTTCATAGATGTTGCCTTCGGTGGTAACCAGTTCGATGGCCTTATCGGGGTTTTCAGCATTGTAGCCTTCAAAGAACTCGCTGAGCTTGCCGGGAGCGATGCAAATCTTCTGGCCTGCAAGGTCTGCAAGAGTTTCATAGCTCTTGTCCTTCAGAGATACCATGCGGATAATGTTGTAAGCATAGCGATCGGTAAAGTTATACTTGTCAGCGATAGCGGGAGTTACAGCAACCTGAGCACCCAGCACTTCGATCTTGCCGGCGTCAATGGCACCATAGTGGGCGTCCATGCTGTCAAAGTAAACGAATTCAACAGTGTAGCCGGTGCGTGCAGCGATCTCATTCCAGGTATCCACTACGAAGCCATCGGGCTGTTCATCATCGTTCAAAAAGCCATAAGGATTGTTGGTACCCATGGATACGCGAATGGTATAATCCTTGGGCTCTACTGCGTCTGCACCTTCGTCAGCGCCTGCGTCTGCACTGGCATCACCGGAAGCACCGCAGCCTGCCATCAGGCTCAGAACCATTACAAGGCTCAAAAGAGCGCAAAACAGTTTCTTCATTTTCTTACACCTCAAATAAGTATTTTGGTTTGTCACCGAGAAATGATTATAGCGAAAACCACTCTCTGTTTGGATTCAATTTATAGATCATCCCATCGATAACATCGATATTAAAACTTTTTTCGCATATAGTCCTTTTGTTTTTTTAAAAAGCCCGCTTTTCCACACAAAAAAGCACCTCTGCAGACTGCCTGCAAAGGTGCTTTTTATCGATATTTCAATTCTTGGGGCCGAACTTTTCCTGAAAGAGGGCAAAGAGCCGCTGCTTGAGCCCGGGGTCGCTCACCATTTCCACAGCAAGCTGGCCGCCCACCTCCGTCTCACGGGCAAAGCGGACTTCCAGCGGCTTATAGTTGCTCATGAGGAACACATATTCCTCCCCCGCTTCTTCCACGCGGGCAAAGCAGATAAATTCCTTGCCGTCTTCCAGCTCAATGATCTCACCGAATTCGATCTTTTCCATGGCTTTCTCCTTCCCTCCCCCCTGAGATGCCCCGATTATACCACTCCCGCACTGTGTCTTCAATGGTGTTTTTCCCCATTTAGCCCCTGTTTTCTTTCAAAATCTGCCTCTTGCGGTGTTTTTCAGCACTTTTCGGCAGAAAATTTTTTCCAATTTCCACATCATGCCTTGACAAATTATTTAAGCGCGTTATACTGATTTTGTTAAAGAGAAAACCGGTAGGTAAGGCTACCGCGGGGATACGGGTTGCTGCCGCAGAGTGATGGAGACATCATGAGTTGGTTTGAGCAAGTAACATCGAAGCACAAGGTGTTATTTAATGCAACTTCACTGCCCCGCGATGCTAAAGCTCAAACGGTGCAGCGGCGGGTAAAAGCGCCTTTTCCTGTACTGCTTTGGGCAGTGCGGGAATTTTTTTCGCCTTTTTGGCATAAGCTTTTCTCCGGAACACTTTATTTTATTTCAACAACAAGCGAGGTGAAAGAAATGGACGCAGGCAGTAGTAACGGCGCAGGAGTCGGGCGAAGTAGACATACCGAAGCGGGCGAAAATGCGTCCGTTTCCCGATAACGCCTCCTTTGCCTTTTTCCGCGTCTGCTCCTGTCAAGGAAGGGCTGCGCCTTCCTCATTCTGATCGGAGGTTAGACCATGAAAGAAAGGACTGTTATTCTTGAGGATACCCTCAAGGCGCTGGTGGAAAGCAAGAAGTACACCACCCTGAGAGATATCCTCGTCACCATGAACCCCACGGATATTGCCGCGGTGCTCGAAGAGATGCCGGAGTCCACGCTCCCGCGCCTCTTCCGTCTGCTGCCCAAGGAATCTGCGGCAGACACCTTTGTAGAAATGGACAGCGACTGTCAGGAGATTCTCATCCGCGGATTTTCCGATAACGAGCTCAAGTCCATTGTAGACGAACTCTATGTGGACGACGCGGTGGACCTTATCGAAGAGATGCCCGCCAACGTCGTCACCCGTATTCTCAATCAGGCCAATCCCGAGACCCGCAAGATGATCAACACCATCCTGCGCTATCCCGAGGATTCCGCCGGCTCCATCATGACCACGGAGTATGTGGCCCTCAAGCCCCATATGACCGTGGCAGACGCTATCGCTCATATCCGCCATGTAGGCTGCGATAAGGAGACCGTCAACGCCTGCTATGTCATCGATAACCAGCGCCGCCTCATCGGTATGGTTACCATCCGCGATCTGATCCTTGCTACCGATGCCACCGTCATCGGCGACATCATGGAAGAGAACCTGATCTATGTGAATACCCACGAAGACCAGGAATCCGTGGCCCAGATCTTCTCCAAGTATAACTTCATCTCCCTGCCCGTCGTAGATACCGAAGACCGCATGCTGGGTATCGTCACCTTCGACGACGCAATGGACGTTATGGAAGAAGAGGTCACGGAGGACGTGGAAAAGATGGCAGCAATCGTTCCCACCGACCCCGGCAAGACTTACCTTCGCACCTCGGTTGGCTCCATCTGGAAGAGCCGTATCCCCTGGCTCCTCTTCCTGATGCTCTCCTCCACCTTCACCGGCATGATCATCACGGGCTTCGAGTCCGCCCTGGCCGTGCAGACGGCGCTGGTGGCCTACATCCCCATGCTGATGGGTACCGGCGGTAACTCCGGCTCTCAGGCCAGCGTCACCGTGATCCGCGGCCTTTCGCTGGACGAGATCCGCTTCCGCGACACTGTGGAAGTCCTCTGGAAAGAGACGCGCGTCGCTGTGCTCTGCGGCCTCGCCCTTGCGGTGTGCTGCTTTGCCAAGATCTGGTTTATTGACCGCATGCTCCTTGGCAACCACGAGATCACCCTGATGGTGGATTTGGTAGTCTGCCTTGCCCTTTTCGCAACGGTGGTCTTCTCCAAGCTCATCGGCTGCGTGCTGCCCCTTCTGGCAGAGAAGATCCATCTGGACCCTGCCGTGATGGCATCCCCCATCATCACCACGCTGGTGGACGCGCTGGCACTGCTGGTATACTTCCTTATCGCCTGCGCGGTATTGCCCATGTGATACTTTTCAAAACTGCCCTCTCCCCAACAAGAGAGGGTAGTTTTTTGCCGAAAATTTCCTTTACAAATTGTAATCTTTTTGCTATCCTATACTTCCCGTATAAAATTACCGTGAGGTGTGACCATATGAACGCAGACTTTTCCCGCACCCTTTCCCTGCTCCGTCAGGAGCGGGGTCTCAGCCAGCGCAAGGTGGCCAAGGAGCTTGGCATTTCTCAGGCGCTGCTCTCTCATTATGAAAACGGCATCCGCGAACCCGGCCTTGCCTTTGTGGTAAAGGCCTGCGACTATTTCCATGTCTCCGCCGACTATCTTCTGGGCCGCACGCTGGATCAGGAAGGCTGCATGATCGACGCCAGCGAGCTTTGCGATGTCAGCACCGAGCGGGGCAATGTGCTCAAGGGCAGCATCATGGCCACGCTGCACAAAAAGCTGCTGGTGAACACCACCGCCATGCTCTTTGATCTTCTGGGCAAAACCGGCGACAAGGAATCCATCAATTCTGCCGCCTCCTACCTTGGCGGCGCCCTCTACCATGTTTACCGCCTGCTCCACCGCTACGGCGGCGGCAACCCTGCCTTCTTTGCCATGGATAAGGGCAATATTGCCCGTCAGGCCGCGGATATGGACATGCTCCACAGCCGCATCGCCTATGAAGAGGCCCTTGCCAAGGTGGAAAAAGAAGATTTTCCCGATCTCGCCCCCGAAACCCTTTCCGCATCCTTCCCCGGTCTGAGCCAGAGCCTTTCTCAGGTGCTGCACAATGCCGAATCCCGCATGGAAAACCTGCTGGGCAAGGAGTAAACCAT
>JAFQLA010000217.1 GCA_017396725.1 Oscillospiraceae bacterium | reverse complement strand
CTTCACTTTGCTTTCCGTCCTCGGCGTGGTTCTGACCACCACGGGCGGCTTCGGCTCCTTCTCCTTTGCGGGGCTTCTTTTCCTTTTAGGCTCCACGGTTTCCGCCGCGGCGTTTACAGTGATCAGCCGCAAGATCTCCGTGCATTTTTCCGCATTTGAGCGAACCTATGTTATGTTCGCCCTAGGCGCGGTGGTATTCACCGCAATGGCCCTTTGGGAAACCCGAGGCAATCCCTCCGCCTGGCTTGTCCCCTTTTCCCGGCCGAAATTCCTGCTTTCCGCACTGTATCTGGCTGTACTCTCCTCCGTATGCGCTTTTATGCTCATCAATTATACCGTCAATTATCTCTCCGCCGGCCACACTTCTATTATGAGCAATTTCACCACGGTTGTTTCCGTGCTGGCGGGAGTTCTTATTCTGCGGGAAAGTTTTACCCCGCTGCAGTTTTTGGGCGTTGCCGTCATTATCCTCAGCGTACTGGGCGTTTCGTGGCAGCAGTCCCTGCTTTTGAAAAAAGCCAATAACAGTAATACTTAAAAAAAGAAAACGCCAACAGCAGTTGGCGTTTTTTCGCTTAATAAGAACTGATGGGAAGGGACTCATCGTCCTCCCCTTTTTCGATGGAACGGATCTGTGCCTCATAGCTGATCTTATCGTTCACCGTCACAGTCACGGTATCTCCCACTTTGTGGCCGAAAAGCGCCTTGCCGATGGGTGATTCCTTGCTGACAAGACCTTTGAGAGCATTTTGCCGCAGCGTGGTCACCAGCTGAATGGTCTGGGTCTTATTCATGGAGGGAATAAAGATCTCCACCTTGTCAAAAAGACCCACCTCTTCTGCCCCGGAATCACCGGAGATGACTTTCGCGGTTTTGATCATGCGGTCCAGATAGCGGATGCGGCTTTCGTTGCGGTTTTTATCGCGTTTGGCGGCCTTATACTCGAAATTCTCGCTGAGGTCGCCGAATTCACGGGCGGTTTTCACATCCTCCAGAAGCTGAGGGCGCAGCACCTGCACGCGGTAATCCCGCTCCTCCCGCATTTTTTTGATGTCAACTTCAGTCAGTTCATCGTACATGAAAAGCACTCCTTTGGGCAAGATAAAGAAAAGATGCCGGGCAATTTGCCCGGCATCCTGTTTGTGCAAAGCTTAGCCGACGAGGGCAGCGGTATCCATAGCGATCATCAGTTCTTCGTTGGTGGGAACCAGCATGACCTTGACCTTGGAATCTTCGGTGGAAAGGAAAGCTTCCTTGCCGCGAACATTGGTGGTGGAAGGATCGTACTTCACGCCCAGGAATTCCAGGCCTTCGCAGACAGCTGCGCGGATGAGACCATCGTTTTCGCCAACACCTGCGGTGAAGATGATAGCGTCCACGCCGCCCATAGCAGCTGCGTATGCGCCAACATACTTCTTCACTTCATAAGCAAACTTGTCGCGTGCCAGAGTAGCGCGTTCGTTGCCTTCTTCAGCAGCGTTTTCCAGATCACGGAAGTCGGAGGAAACACCGGAGAGACCTTCCACACCGGACTTCTTATTGAGAACATTCAGCATCTTGTCGATATCCATGCCGTACTTGTTCATGAGGAACTGCAGGATGCCTGCGTCCAGATCGCCGGCGCGGGTGCCCATGGGAAGGCCTGCCAGAGGAGTGAAGCCCATGGTGGTGTCTACGCTCTTGCCGCAGTCAACAGCGGAGATGGAAGAGCCGTTGCCCAGGTGGCAGCAAACCAGCTTGAGTTCTTCAGGCTTCTTGCCCAGGATCTCAGCGGCACGCTTGGAAACATACTTGTGAGAAGTACCGTGGAAACCGTAGCG
>JAFQLA010000216.1 GCA_017396725.1 Oscillospiraceae bacterium | reverse complement strand
TCAGTGGATGCAGGAAGACGGCACCATTGGCAAAGCTTATGGTTATCAGCTGGGCGTCAAGCATCAGTATAAGGAAGGCGAGTTCGACCAGGTTGACCGCGTGATCTACGATCTCAAGCACAATCCCGCCTCCCGCCGCATCATGACCAACATTTATAATTTCCAGGATCTCCACGAGATGCACCTCTATCCCTGCGCCTATTCCATGACCTTCAATGTCTCCGGCAACAAGCTCAACGCCATTTTGAACCAGCGCAGTCAGGACATGCTGGCCGCCAACAACTGGAATGTGGTGCAGTACTCCGTGCTGGTGCATATGTTCGCCCAGGTGGCAGGTCTGGAAGTGGGCGAATTGATCCATGTCATTGCGGACGCGCACATTTATGACCGCCATGTGGACATCGTAAAGGATATGCTCCGCCAGACCCCGCAGGAAGCTCCCACCTTCTCCGTGGATCCTTCCGTTACCGATTTCTATCAGTTCACCGCTGACAGCTTCAAGGTGGAAAACTATAACTACGCGCCCTTTGAAGCTAAGATCCCCGTGGCAGAATAAGGCGGTGGAACAGTGAACGCAATTGTAGCAGTTGATAAAAACTGGGCCATCGGCCGCGGCGGCGATCTGCTCTTCTCCCTGCCCACGGATATGAAGCGCTTCCGCACCCTTACCGGCGGCGGCACCGTGGTTATGGGCCGCAAGACGCTGGATTCTTTCCCCGGCGGCCGTCCCCTTCCCAAGCGCCGCAATGTGGTCATCACCCGCAATGCTGACTTTTCCCGCGAGGGCTGTGAGTGCGTCTCCTCCCCCGAAGAAGCGCTGGCTTTGGTGGAAAAGGACGAATCCGTTTGGCTCATCGGCGGCGGCACCATTTATGAAGCGCTGCTTCCCTTCTGCAAGAAAGTCTGCCTCACCGTGGTGGAGGCGGAAGCCGAAGGTGCCGACACCTTCTTCCCCGATCTTTCCGCCATCCCCGGCTGGGAAATTGAATCCGTCAGCGAAGCGGTGGAAGAAAACGGGCTCACCTTCCGTTTCATTGATTATGTAAACAAAAACAGGTAAAAGATGCGGATTCTTCCGCATCTTTTTTCAAAACCGGGAAAGGAGGTACTCCCATGGCAGATCTCACCACTGATGTCCGTTATATCAAAGGTATCGGCGAGGCCCGTGCCAGGAATCTCAAAAAACTGGGCATTGAGACCCTCGGCGATCGTATCAACTATTTTCCCCGCGCCTATGCAGACCGGCGGGAGTTCACCTCCATCGCCAACGCCATTCCCGGCGAGACCGTCTGCATCTGCGCCATGGTGGCGTCTGAGCCGAAGCTCAGCCGCATCCGTAAAGGTCTTGAGCTTGTCAAAGTCCGTGTGGTGGATGACAGCGCCGCTATGGACATCACCTTTTTCAACCAGAGCTATCTGAAAAACTCTCTTCGTCCCGGCGAGAGCTATGTTTTCTGCGGCAAGATGGAAGGCACGCTTCTGAAAAAGCAGATGACCAATCCCCTCTTTGAAGCCGAGGGCAAAAACCATCTCACCGGCCGCATCGTGCCCATCTATCCCCTGAAGCGCGGTATCTCCCAGACTCAGCTTTCCTCTGCCATGGAGCAGGGACTTGCCGCCTGTCTGGATCTTTTGCCCGAGATTTTGCCGCAGGAGCTGCGGACGCACCACGGATTATGTTATGTAAACTTCGCGTATGAGAACATCCACTTCCCTCAATCCCCCGAGGCACTGACCATCGCCCGCCGGCGCATGGTCTTTGAGGAACTCTTCCTCCTCTCTCTGGGGCTTAGCACCCTGCGCTCCCAGCGGACGGGGATTCCCGGTTACCGCTGCGCGGATGTGGATATGACGCCTTTTTACAATGCCCTCCCCTTCACCCTGACAGGCGCCCAGCAGCGCGCCGTCAACGAAGCAGTGGCGGATATGCGCTCGGGCCGGCCTATGAACCGCCTTTGCCAGGGTGATGTAGGCTCCGGCAAAACCATGGTGGCGGCAGGCTGCATTTATTTCGCCGTGAAAAACGGTCTGCAATCCGCCATGATGGCTCCCACGGAAATTTTGGCTGAACAGCACTATCACTCTCTCAGCCGCCTGATGGAACCGTTGGGCATCCGCTGTGCTCTTCTTACCAGTTCAATGCCTGCAAAGGAAAAGCGCCTTACACGCGAGGCTCTTGCCGCAGGCGAGATCGATCTCCTTATCGGCACCCATGCCCTCATCGGCGAGGGTGTGGACTACGCCCGTCTTGGTCTTGTGGTCACAGACGAGCAGCACCGTTTCGGTGTGGCGCAGCGCGCGGCGCTTTCTTCAAAGGGAGAAAATCCCCACATGCTGGTCATGTCCGCCACCCCTATCCCCCGCACACTGGCGCTGATCATTTACGGCGATCTGGATCTTTCTGTTATTGACGAGCTGCCGCCCGGACGGCAGAAGATCGATACCTTTGCCGTTACCACCCGCTATCATCAGCGGATCTACGCCTTTCTCCGCAAAGAGATCGAGGCGGGGCATCAGGCCTATATCATCTGTCCCATGGTGGAAGAAAACGAGGAGCTGCCCGACGAGCGCAAAGCCGTTACAGAATACAGCGCCATGCTGCAGCGGGATGTGTTCCCCGATCTGCGGGTAGCCATGGTCCACGGCAAAATGAAAGCCGCGGAAAAAGAGGCTGTGATGCAGTCCTTCTCCGCGGGTGAGAGCCATATTCTGGTTTCCACTACGGTGGTGGAAGTTGGCGTGGATGTACCCAACGCCACGGTCATGGTCATTGAAAATGCCGAGCGTTTCGGTCTCAGCCAGCTCCATCAGCTGCGCGGCCGCGTGGGCCGCGGCAAAGCCAAGTCCTACTGCATCCTCATTTCCGATCACAAGGGCGAGGAATCCAAGGCCCGCTTCAAGATCATGTGCGATACCAACGATGGCTTCAAGATCTCTGAAGAAGATCTCCGTCTGCGGGGCCCCGGCGATTTCTTCGGTGAACGCCAGCACGGTCTCCCTTCCCTGCGGGTTGCGGATCTGGGCGACGACATGCTGCTTTTGAAAGAAAGCCAGGCCGCGGCGCAGGCGCTTCTCGCTTTGGATCCTCAGCTTGCAGAGCACATGGAGATCCGGGATCGGGTGGACGCGCTTTTCCGTGAAAACGCAGGCACTTTGAATTAAAAAAGAGGTGGCATGAGCCACCTCTTTTCATTTAAATGATCCGCACAGGACCTACATTTCGCATTTTCAGCCGATGGCAGCTGCCCGCCCCCGTAAGGCGATCCATCTGCCGGCAGAACTCTCCGCAGCGCTCCTTGGGCACATAGACCTGAATGGTACCGGCAAAGCCGCCGCCGTGGATACGGCAGGCTCCTTCCCCGCCAAGCAGTTTCTCCGCCAATGCCAAAGCAAGGGACGCCTCCTGCGCTCTGGGATCGTGATAGAGAGAAACATTCTGGAGATAGGTGCTGGAGGAACGGCCCGATTCATTCACATAGCGAAGGAAACGGGGCATATCGTGAGCGCGCAGCGCTGCCATTTTATCCAGCGCGCGGCGGTTTTCGTCAAAATAATGGATGGCACGCAGCACAGCGCGGTCACCACAGGCGCGGCGGGCGCCCGCAAGATCGGCATAAAGCGCCGATTCTTCAATATCAGAAAGCTTTTCGCCGCCAAAGTAAGCAGCTACTCTTGCCATTTCTTCAGGGATCGCCGCGTATTCCGCGTCCAGACTGCCGTGGCCCTTGCCCAGATCCACGATGCACAAACTGTAGCCGTCAGCTTCAAAATCCACCGTCATCTCGCGGATCTCGGGAGACGCGGGATCTTTGAAGTTTACCGCGATCACAGCGCCCAGCGCGCAGGAAAGCAGATCCAGCAGGCCGCAGGGCTTTCCGTAAAACACATTTTCCGCATACTGGCCGATGGCTGCCAGTTCTTCGCCCGAAAGCACACCGCCGCAGCAGATATCATTGAAGATCGCCGAGAGCAATATCTCAAAGGCCGCCGAGGAGGATACGCCGCTGGCACGGGGCACACGGGTCTCGGTATAAATATCCATACCGCAGAGTTCAAATCCCCGCTCCCTGATCTGGGAAGCAATGCCGCGCACCAGCGCCACACTGGAGCTGCGCTCGGAAAGTTTCGGTGTCAGATCGTCCAGATCCACCACGCACATTTTATGTCCCTTGGACTGCACGCGCAAAACATTTTCTCCGTTTTTCACCACGCAGCTCAAGGTATCCAGATGGATACAGCCGCCAAGCGCCCAACCGCCCTGATGGTCTGTGTGGTTGCCGCCCAGTTCGGTGCGTCCGGGTGCGCTGAAGATGGCGCAATCGCGCCCATCCATGGAACCGAAGGTTTTTTCCCAGCCGCAGATCAGCGCGCGCACGCGCTCCGCGCCATCATTTCCCGCTCCGTAGAGCGAGTCAAAAAGCGCGCTGCATTTCTCCTCTTCGATTGCTTTTAGCACACAGTCCTTTTCCTTCATGGCACACTCTCTTTCCCGCGGAGATCCGCGGCCGCTCAATGGGCTCTTCCGAAAAAAACACTTTTCATGAGTATAATTCCGCAGAGCGCCAATTGCAAGCACCACATTCAAATTTTTTACATTTTTTTACAAAAAAGCGAAGCGGATTTTCCGCCTCGCTTTTCTCTTTAAAATTCAGCTTCTTCAAATGCTTCCAAACCCTTTTTCACGCTGATTTCATTGTCACCGTGGCGCACAAAGGCCATGGTGAGGATTGCCAGAGCGGAGAAGATGGCCGCATAGGGGAAGAGCGTATTGTAGCTTACCTCACGCAGCAGGAAGCCGGAGAGGATAGGAGTAATGACCTGCGCCGCCATGGAGAACGTGTAGTAATAACCCGTGAACTTGCCCACATCGCTGCCGCGGCACATTTCCACCACCATGGGCAGGGAGTTCACATTGATAGCCGCCCACGCAACGCCCACCATCACAAATACAAGATA
>JAFQLA010000215.1 GCA_017396725.1 Oscillospiraceae bacterium | reverse complement strand
GCCGGAGGAGTCACCCAGACAATGGAGGCCTTCCACATTGGTGTTGAAGTCGGTATCCATCTTCACGCGGTTGGAGTAGAACTTCAGCTCGGGAGAATAGAGCAGCGTCTCATAAGACGCAAAGCCGGGCACAACTTCGTCCATAGCCTTGATGAAGTTGATGATATTGGTCATGGCGCGGTACGGCATGGCGGCGGTGATATCGCCGGCTTCCGCGTCGGGAAGCGTAGGCTTCACGTTGGACTGCTTGAGTTCCTTGGGCTAGGTGCGCTTGCCGTCGAGAATATCGCCGAAGCGCTGCACCAGAATGTGGCCCGCGCCCAGCATGTTGGTCAGCTCGCCCACCTTCTGCGCGTAAGCGATAGGCTGGTTGAAGGGGGTGGAGAAGTTGTGGGAGCAGAGGATGGAGAGGTTGGTGTTGTTGGACTTGGTGTCCTTGTAGGAATGGCCGTTGACTACGGCCAGATTATTATCATAGTTTTCCTGACTGACAAAACCGCCGGGGTTCTGGCAGAAGGTGCGGACCTTGTTCTTAAAGGGGCGGGGATAACCCACCAGCTTGGATTCATAGAGAACACGGTTCACCTTTTCCATAACTTCGTTGCGCACTTCCACGCGCACGCCAATATCCACGGTGCCGGGCTGATGGGCGATGCCATGCTCTTCGCAGACCTTTTCCAGCCAGTCGGCGCCGCGGCGGCCGGTAGCCACTACGGTGTGCTTGGCATAGATATCCAGTTCTTCCTTGCCGTTGGAGATGTGAGCGCCAAGGCAGACGGCGCCGTCCATAATGACATCGGTGCACTCGTAGCCGAACATCATTTCCACGCCGTTATGGAGAAGGTGCTGCTCGATGGCGTAATAAATGTCCTGCGCCTTTTCGGTGCCCAGATGACGGATGGGGCAATCCACCAGCTTGAGTCCGGCTTTGATGGCGTTCTTGCGGATCTCCTTGACTTCATCATCGTTGCCAAGGCCTTCCACATGCTCGTCCGCGCCGAATTCCAGATAGATCTTGTCGGTATAGTTGATGGTCTCCTGTGCCAGATCTTCACCGATGAGGTTGGGAAGATCGCCGCCCACTTCATAGCTCAAAGAGAGCTTGCCGTCAGAGAAAGCGCCGGCGCCGGAAAAGCCGGTGGTGATGTGGCAGTAAGGCTTGCAGTTGACGCACTTTTGGGTTTTGCTCTTGGGGCAGGAGCGGTTTTCAATGGCAGCGCCCTTTTCCACGATAAGGATGCTCTGCCTGGAGTTCTTACGCAGCATTTCCAAGGCGGTAAAAATACCGGCAGGGCCCGCGCCAATGATCACAACATCTTTTTTCATATCTGTCTACCTCAATTATTTGTCGTCATAGCCGAAGGAACGGATATAGTTGGCGTTCTCTCTCCACTTTTCCTTTACCTTGATCCAGGTTTCCATATACACCTTGGTGCCCATGAATCTTTCGATATCCTGACGGGCAAGGGTACTGATCTTCTTGAGCATCTC
Organism: Oscillospiraceae bacterium; assembly: GCA_017396725.1. Next base: position 1,211 of record JAFQLA010000215.1, on the reverse strand, counting down.
ACCGTGCTTGCCGATGATGATGCCCTTGTGGCTGGCTTTTTCACAGTAGATGGTGACATCCAGATCGATGATGCCGTTATCACGCTCGGTAAAGCGGGTCACTTCCACAGCCGTGCCGTGAGGGATCTCCTTATCGAGGCAGTGGAGCATCTTTTCACGCACCAGCTCACTTACCACCTGGCGGTCAGGCTGATCGGTGGTCATATCCTCAGGGAAGAGATGGGAGCCTTCCACCGCGTAGCGGGAAAGCTCTTCCATCAGCGCATCCAGCCCGTTGCCGGTGCGGGCGGAAATGGGGATGATGGCGCGGAAGCCGTCATAAGCCTCGCTGTAAGCGGCGATCACCGCAAGGAGCTCATCCTTATTGGCCACGGTGTCGATCTTATTGATCACAAGGATGGCGGGAATATCAGAGGCTTTGATGCGCTCGATAAATTCCATCTCAGGGCCGCCCACATGGGGGATGGGCTCCACCAGCAGCATCAGCGCGTCCACATCCACGATGCTTTCCTTCACGACCTTGACCATGTAATCGCCAAGGCGGTTGCGGGCACGGTGCAGACCGGGGGTATCCAGCAGCACATACTGGGTCTCGCCGCGGTTCACCACACCGTAAATACGGTTGCGGGTGGTCTGAGGCTTGTTGGACACAATGGCGATCTTTTCACCAACCAGCGCGTTGGTCAGGCTGGATTTGCCCACATTGGGGCGGCCGCACACCGTGATCATAGCGGTTTTTGTCTTTTGCATTTCAGGTAATCCTCAACTTTCTTGAGCTATATATTTTCTGCGGCATTCGCCGCGGGTCAGACTTTGATCAGCGGGTAAGCTCCATGGCGGCCATGACCGCCTCTTCCCGCGCGCGCATCTGCGCCTTTTGCTCTCCTTCATCCAGATGGTCATAACCCAAAAGATGGAGAACGGAATGGGCTACCAAATAGGAAAGCTCCCGCTTGCGGGAATGGCCGTATTCCTCTGCCTGCGCCGCCACCCGCTCCATGGAAAGCACCATGTCGCCAAGGGGCAGAAGGCCCGTTGCCACATCCAGAAGATCATCATCCTCTGCCGTGGGAGGCTCACCGGGCACAAAATCAAATTCGGGGAAGCTCAGCACATCCGTGGGACGGTCCACGCCGCGCATATCCAGATTGATGGCATGGATGCCCTCATCATTGGTCAAAAGCACATCCACCTCGCAGGGAAGGGTCACG
>JAFQLA010000214.1 GCA_017396725.1 Oscillospiraceae bacterium | reverse complement strand
GTGCCGGTCAATATTGGTCTTAAAGCGCTCATCGGCTGTGTACATTTGCCCCAGACCCGCAAGGATCTCGTCGGTGCAGGTATAGAAGTTTTCGCTGATGTAGCTTTGCAGCTTTTTTACAAGGGCCTGCGCGCTTGCGGAATCGTGGGTGCTGCCGTTTTTCATGCAGAGGGCAAATTCTTCGAGAACGGCGTCCATGCCTTGGGTGATGGCGCTCTTTGTTTCCTGCGTGCGTCCTTTGCTTTTTTCGGTGTATTCCGCGTAGGCCCGGGTTTGGCCCCAGCGCTCCCTGACTTCGGTTTTATAGCTTTCGAACTTGCTGTTATCAAATGCTTTCACGATATTTTCTCCTTTCATGGCACCGTCAACGGCGGAAATCAGTTTTTCCAGCCGTTCCTTTTTAAGGATTAAAAGCGCTTTTTGCTCTTCCAATGCCTTGGTTTTGTCGTAGTCGGGGGAGGAAAGGAGACGGCAGATATCCTTTAAAGAAAAATCCAGTTCGCGGTAAAACAGGATCGCCTGCATGCGGAGAAGTGATTCTTCGTCATAGTAGCGGTAGCCTGTATGCTGGTCAACATGGGCGGGCGCCAATAAACCGATCTCATCATAATAGTGCAGCGTGCGCACACTGACGCCGGTGAAATCGGCAAATTCCCGGATCTGCATTTTCATTTTCCTCACCTCACAAAACAAGCATATACTATGACACTGCGTGAGAGTCAATAGGTTTTGCGGATTTTCTCTCAGGACCTGCAAACAGAGCAAGGGTAGAGTTGACAATATTCGCTTTGGACCTTATACTATACAAGGTTACGCATTTTGTATATTTTCGGGAGGAAATTATGGAAAATCAGAAGAAGGGCGGCGCCATTGCGCTTTTGCCCATTGGCGTATTTCTTGTAATTTATCTGGGCCTCGGCATTTATTTTGAGTATGGCCTCAAGCAGAACATGGGCTTTTACAATATCCCCATCGTGGTGGCTTTCGCCATCGCGCTGACGGTTGCCTGCTTCCAGAACCGCGGTTTGAAGTTTGGCGATAAGCTCTCTGTCATGGCTCGCGGCGTAGGCGATAAGGATATTATGACCATGATCCTTATTTTTGTGACAGCCGGTATCTTTGTTGGCGTAGTGGGCCGCAGCAGCGCTGAAAGCGTGGCTTACTTCCTGCTCTCTCTGGTGCCTGCCAAGTATGCCGTTGCAATGCTCTTTGTCATTGCCTGCTTTGTGTCCACCGCTATGGGCACTTCCTGCGGCACCATCTCTCTCATTGTTCCCATCGGCGTTGCCGTGTCTCAGGCATCCGGTTTCAGCCTGCCCCTTTGCGTGGGCTCCATTATGGGCGGCGCCATGTTTGGCGACAATCTTTCCTTTATCTCCGATACCACCATCGCTGCCTGCAACACCCAGGGCTGCGAAATGAAGGATAAGTTCCGTGCCAATTTCAAGATCGCGCTTCCCGCAGCCATCGCTACTCTGGTACTGATCCTTGTTTCCGGCGGCAATGCAGCCGATGCCGTGATCCTCAAGGATTATAACCTGCTGCAGGTAGTTCCCTATTTGCTGGTTCTGGTTTGCGGTATTGCGGGCCTCAATGTATTCCTGGTTCTGCTGCTGGGTATCATTTCCGGTTCCGCCATCATGCTGGCTACCGGCGCTACCGCACCTACCGATCTTCTTGCCAACATGGGCAGCGGTGTCAGCGGTATGTATGAGACCATTATGGTCACCATTCTTGTTTCCGCGCTTTGCGGTCTTATCCGTGTATACGGCGGCTTTGATGCTCTGCTGCGCGGTATTCGCCGCGTGTTCAAGGGCAACAAGGGCGGTCAGCTGGGTATGGGTCTTCTGGTAGGCGCCATGGATATTGCTACTGCCAACAATACTGTTGCTATCGTAATGGCAGGTCCCATCGCCCGCGAAATGGCCGGCTCTTACGAGATCTCCCCCAAGAAGAGCGCTTCTATTCTGGATACCTTCTCCTGCATCTTCCAGGGCGTCATTCCCTACGGCGCACAGATGCTGGTGGCTATCTCTGCCGCTTCCGAAATGGGCTATGCCATTTCCGCGTTCGATATCATGCCCAACCTGTTCTATCCCTACCTGCTGCTGGTCAG
>JAFQLA010000213.1 GCA_017396725.1 Oscillospiraceae bacterium | reverse complement strand
TCTTATCTTCCAGCATATAGTCGTAGCGGATACCGCTGCGGACAAAAACCTTCTTGATGCCGGGAATAGCGCGCAGACGGCGCAGGAGCTTGAGATAATCGGAGTGATCGGCATTGATATTCTTGCAGGGCGTGGGGGCAAGACAGCTTCTGTCCTTGCACATGCCGCACTTCAACTGCTTATCGCAGGAGGGGTGGCGGAAGTTGGCAGAGGGACCGCCCACATCGTGGATATATCCCTTGAACTGAGGATCCTTTGTCAGCTCCTCCACTTCCCGCACCACGGATTCAATGCTGCGGGAGGTGATCATGCGGCCCTGATGGAAAGCAAGCGCGCAGAAATTGCACCCGCCGAAGCAGCCGCGGTTATGGGTAACGGAAAAGCGCACCTCTTCAATGGCGGCAACTCCGCCCTTGGCGTCATACATGGGATGGACTTCCCGCACATAAGGAAGCTCTGCCACACGGTCCAGTTCCTTAGTGGGAAGGGGCATGGCAGGCGGATTCACCACCAGCACTTCATCCCCGTGGCGCTGCACGATGGCACGGCCGCGGATGGGGTCATGCTCGTCATACTGCACTTTGGTGGCCATGGCATAGGCCTTCTTACTGCGGCACACCGTTTCGTAAGAATCACAGCTGACCTTTTCAAAGCGGCAGGCATCCTCGCTGGCAGCGGCAAAGCAGGTGCCCCGCACATCGGTAATGTCGCAGGGCTTTGCGCCCTTGGCAAGGCGCTTGGCTACTTCTGCCGTGGCATATTCGCCCATGCCGTAAACCAGAATGTCCGCCCCCGCGTCAAAAAGGATGCTGCGGCGCACCTTGTCATCCCAGTAATCGTAGTGGGCAAAGCGGCGCAAAGACGCCTCCAGACCGCCGATAACGATGGGCGTATCCGGGAACGCCTGACGGCTCACCTGCGAATAGACGATAGTAGGGCGGTCAGGCCGCAGACCCATGCGGCCGCCGGGAGAATAAAGATCTTTGCTTCTGGGCTTTTTGGCCGCGGTATAGTGGGCCACCATAGAGTCGATATTGCCGCCGCCGATCATCACACCGTAGCGGGGCTTGCCCATGGCGAGAAAATCCTTGGTAGAGCGCCAGTCAGGCTGTGCCAGCACCGCCACGCGGAAGCCTTCCGCCTCCAGCACACGGGCAATGATGGTGGTGCCGAAGCTGGGGTGATCCACATAAGCATCCGCCGTGACCACAAGGAAATCGTAATAATACCAGCCGCGTTCGATCATCTCGTCCCGGCTGACGGGCAAAAACTCAGTTCCTCTCATAATCTGTCCTCAATCAGTTCCAGACTCTGCGGCGTATGCTCGCCAAAGCCGATGTCCATTTCCAGCTTTACAGCCGTTTCTTTTCTCTCTGCTTCCTTCATACCGCAATTCAGGAAAAACCGCAGCGCGCCTTCATTTGCGGCGGGGCAGGAAAGGGTGAGCATTTTCGCGCCCATGGGCCGCAGCAGCTGCACCGCCTGTCCGATGAGCTGGATGCCGTATCCGCGGCCGCGGTAAGGGGGCAGCGTGTAGAGAAGTTTGATCTCATATGCCGCGGTATCAAAATACACAAAGCCCACCGCTTCACTTTCTTCCATTACCGTCTGCAGACCACGGGTGTCGGCAGCAAGCAGTGCCTTTTGCAGGAGGGAAGCATCCAGGCCCAAATCATCCGCTTCCTGCGCGAAAGCATCCGCAAGGGGCTTGTCCTTCTCCTTTTCAAAGGGGCGGAACCAGTAGCCGGGCTCGCTGGCACGGCTGTTATCCTTCCACCAAACCTGCTGGCCAAAGATGGTAAGGCCTTCTTCGGTCAGAAGGTGGGAATTATCGTCACGGAAAACAAGCCGGATCTCGTCGCCTTCCACTTCCAGAAGGGATACTGCCGTATTGTCACCGTTGCGGGTCTTGTAGAATTCGGAAAGGGGATATCCTTCCACAGCGGAAAGCAGAATGCGAAGAGCCATGCCGTGGCTGAAAGCCGCCACCGTTCCGTTGGGATGCTTTTGCGCCATATCCCGCACGGCGGCAAGCATACGCTGCTGCACTTCCTCCGCTCTTTCCGCGCCGGGGGCAGACCAGATATCCATGCGGCGGCCGAAATTCTGCAGCATTTCATTGTGCATCCGGGCAAGATCCACCCAGCGCACATCCTCCCATGTGCCCATCAGGATCTCTCTGAGGTCACGGCGGGTGTGTAATGCAAGCCCCTTGGGCTTATAGATCGCGGAAGCCGTGGTCTTGGTGCGGAAGAGATCGCTGGAATACACCGCGTCGATCTCCACATCGCGAAAACGCTTTTCCAGCGCCGCGATCTGGCGATAGCCACGGGGCGTAATGAGGCTATCATACTGCCCGTGGGCAATACGGTATAAATTTCCTTCCGCCTCTGCGTGGCGGATGAGATAGATCCGTGTCATGGCTTCCTCCGTGGTTTCTCGTTTTTCACCATTTTACATGATGCACCCTCTATTTGCAAATGATTTTAGGGAAATGGGGCATACTAACGGCGCAAAGGAGTGAATCGAAATGTGCGGACGAACTTTTTTCAAAGGCATGCTGGCAGGCGTCGCCGTGGGCATGACCGTCGGCATGATGCTGCCGCTGCGCAAGCGCAAAGCCATGAAAACCTGTGTAGGCAAGGCCATTGAGAACTTTGGCTGCGCCGTGGACTGCGCGGTGGATCACGCCGTGGATACCGCGCGCCACATGTGGTGAAAAGACCGGGGTGGGAGCTTTCTCTCCCTCCCCAACTTTTTTGCATTTTTTCAAAATTCCCTCTTGACTTTCATCGGATTTTTGCTATAATGATTTTTGCTGTTATCGAGCGCAAGGCTATGGAGAGATGGCTGAGCTGGTCGAAGGCGCACGATTGGAAATCGTGTAACGTGTTAAAAGCGTTCAAGGGTTCGAATCCCTTTCTCTCCGCCATAAGAAGAGTGTAGCGAAAGCTATGCTCTTCTTTTTTGTTTTACGCTCCGCTCCTCTCCCTTCGTTGACTTTACACTTATTTTGTGTCATACTGCAGCTCAGGGCACGGGCTTGGTCGTTTCAGGCGTAAAGGCAGGGGATTTCGCATCTGCCATCAAGGTGGCGTCCTATCGTAGCTGCGTTGTCGCGGAGCAACCCGCCATGATCGATCTGGCGGTCTCCGTTTTGAACGGCAGCGTAGCTCTCCAAAAAAGAAAATGCGTCCCGGCAAATGAGGGCGACTATTTCAATGTGCTGCTGGTGACCGACAGCGGTCTTCCCACTTCTTCCAACACCCTTTGCTACATCAATCAGGCAGCCAAGGGCGAAGGTGACATCGTTTTCGATGTATACCCTCTTCTCCCTGCCCAAACCACCGACCTTACCCTCTATATCACCAGTAAGAGCGACGGTTTCACCACTATTGCCATTCCTTTGTGCTATGCCGTGGCCAACACCTACAAGCAGGCCCCCTTCATCCCCGGTGACGCCAATAACGACATGACCATCAACATCAACGATGCCCTGGCCATCATCAACCATATCGTTGGCAAGATCCCTCTGGAAGGAAATGACCTTCTGGCCGCGGACGCCAACAAGGACGGCCGCGTCAATATCAATGACGCCATGCAGGTCATCAACCAGGTGGTAGAATTAACTTAAGAAATAAGATCCAACCAGCCAAGCCGGGATTTGACGCATCCCGACTTGGCTTTTTCTTTCTCCCGAATTGTCAAAAATCTAACTTTTTGTTAGATTGCATAAATTTTTTTGTATTTTTTCTACATGGATACACCGTACTTGTTCTTGTTCTGCCGCATGATAGCATATATAATAGAAACAGGAGAAACAGGAGAGTAGTTAACATTATTTTTGTGTATCGAGAAAGGAGAGAAAACAAATGGAAAAATTCTTTAAGGTCAAAGAGCACGGCTCAACTGTAAGAACCGAAATTGTTGCCGGTATCACCACCTTTATGGCTATGGCCTACATCCTGATGGTCAATGCAGGTATGTTCGCCACGCTGGAAGGTCAGGTGACTTACGGCGCCATCTATGTATCCACTGCTCTTTCCGCAGTGATCGGTACGATAGCCATCGGTCTTCTGGCAAATCTGCCTCTGGCACAGGCCCCCGGCATGGGTCTTAACGCTTTCTTTGTTTACACCGTTTGCCTTGGCTTTGGCTTCAGCTATGCCAACGCGCTGGTCTGCGTACTGATCGACGGTCTTGTCTTTATTCTGCTGACGGTGACCGGCCTTCGCAAGCTGATCTTTAATTCCATTCCCAAGGAAGTAAAAACCGCCATCTCCGCCGGTATCGGTCTCTTCATTGCCTTCATCGGCATGCAGAACGCCGGTCTTGTTGTAGATGACGGCGCTACTCTTGTAAATCTCCATTCCTTCAATCTCTTCGGCGGCAGCGTTACCTGGGGCGAGATCATGCCCATTCTCATCACCGTGATCGCCGTCTTTGCCATTGGTGCTATGTCCAAAAAGAAGGTAAAGGGTGCCGTGCTTTGGGGCATTCTGGGTGCAGCCGCTGTCTATTATGTTTTGGGCCTTGCCACCGTTCCCGGCTTCTATGAAAGTTCCGTGGCTCCCAACCTCACCAGCGACTTTATGGCTGCCTTTAAGGATTTCGGTACCCTTGCCTTTGCCAAGGTCTTTACCGAAGGCTTTGACTTCTCCGCTTACATTGCCGCTCATGGCACTGCCAACTTTGTGGTTACTTTCCTGACCACCTTGCTGGCTTTCTGAATGGTAGATATGTTCGATACTCTGGGCACGCTGTACGGCGCTTGCTCTGCCGGCGACATGCTGGATAAAAACGGCGATGTCCCCAACATGGACCGCGCTATGCTGGCTGACGCAATCGCTACCACCGCAGGTTCTGTCTGCGGCACCTCCACCGTCACCACCTTCGTGGAATCCGCTGCAGGCGTTGGCGAAGGCGGCCGCACCGGCCTTAGCTCCATGGTTACCGCAGCTCTCTTCTTTATCGCCATGTTCCTGGCTCCCGTTGCCCAGCTGATCCCCACTTATGCAACGGCTGCCGCCCTTATCTATGTGGGCGTCCTCATGGTGAAGAATGTCAAGGATATTGAGTGGGACGAT
>JAFQLA010000212.1 GCA_017396725.1 Oscillospiraceae bacterium | reverse complement strand
GCCATATGGCGCTGTGGCAAAAGCAGGGGATAGAAGCAATGGACAGCATTGCTTTCCGTATCGCTCTTTTGCCGCGGATCCTCTCTTGGGCGCTGGACGGAAAAACTTGCGTCCGTGCCGGCATCTTCGCCCAAAGGGGCGATTTTAGGGCGCAGAAGGCGGCGGAGCTGCTGGTAAGAAGAAGCCGGTATTTATATCTGGATTGCGGGCAGGAGACAGAGGAACTGGCGGCAATGCTGCGGCGGGACTACGGCGTGGCGGCGATCATGCGGAGCATAAAAGAGCAGCTTCGTTGCTGTGATGTTCTGATACTCTTTGCCCCCTGTGAGGGAGCGGAGCGCTGCGGAAAGATTCTTCCTTTTTTCAAGGAATCTTCGGCGATTTGGCGATACCGCTTCCGGGATGAGCGGAACGGGAGAGGCGAGAATGAGCAGATGATGGCAGCCCTTTGGGAAATGGGCAGGCTGCGGGCAGAAGACATACAAATATTTTAAAAAGATGCCATCTTGACAATTATAAGGGAAGATTCTATAATAATTTGGATACTGTATAATAGAATAAGTATGTCCGCATATATCGACTTTTGAGGCCGAAAAACGGCTGAATTCTAAAATAAGATGCAGCAGAAAGGGTACGAGATGAAAAAAGAATTTAAGATGAGTCAGGCGCGCTTCGATGAACTTAAGGCTGAGCTGGAGTATAACAAGACCACCCGTGCTGACGAGGTGTCTGAGCAGATCAAGATCGCCCGCGGCTTTGGTGACCTTTCCGAAAACAGCGAATATGATGAAGCAAAGAATGAACAGGGCAAGCTCTATTCCCGCATTGCTGAACTGGAAAACATTCTGGAAAATGCTGTGATCGTGGACGAAAGCGAAGCTGACTCTGATAAGGTATCCATCGGCTGCAAGGTCGTTGTGACCAATCTTGCCACCGGCAAGGAAATGCCCGCATACAAGATCGTTGGCTCTCAGGAGGCAGATCCCATGCACGGCGCTATGAGTGAAGAATCCCCCTTCGGCAAGGCCCTGATGGGCGCCAAGGTGGGCGATACCGTTAAGGTAGAAGCACCTGTCGGTGTGATCAGCTATAAGGTTGAGCGCATCGAGCGATAAATAGAAAAAGAGGAGACCCTTAATCATGGCTGAAGAAAAGAATGTTCCCGTACAGGCTGAAAAGGCCCCGGATATGAATCAGATCCTGAAGGTTCGCCGTGAAAAGCTGAAGAATCTGCAGGATGCAGGCATGGATCCTTTTGTAGAGACCAAGTTTGTGGTTTCCACCCATGCTCAGGAAGTGAAGGATGATTTCGATGCCCTGGAAGGCAAGGAGATCACCATCGCAGGCCGCCTTATGAGCAAGCGCGGCATGGGTAAGGTCAGCTTCTGCGACCTGCAGGATAAGTCCGGCCGTGTGCAGCTCTATGCCCGCCGCGACGAAATGGATACCGAAGATTACAACCGCTTCAAGAAGTATGATATCGGTGATATCGTGGGCGTTAAGGGCGAAGTGTTCCGCACCGAACGCGGCGAGATCAGCGTGCGTGTGAAGGAAGTGACCCTTCTTTCCAAGTCTCTGCTGCCCCTGCCCGAAAAGTTCCATGGTCTGCAGGATAAGGAGATCCGCTACCGTCAGCGCTATGTGGATCTGATCATGAACGCCGATTCCCGCAATAACTTCATCATCCGCAGCAAGTTCGTGAAGTATCTGCGTAACTTCCTGGATAACCGCGGTTACATGGAAGTGGAAACTCCCGTTCTCAATACCCTTGCCGGCGGCGCATCTGCCCGTCCTTTCATCACCCATCACAATACCCTCGATATCGATATGTACATGCGTATCGCTACCGAGCTGCACCTCAAGCGCCTCATCGTTGGCGGTCTTGAGCGCGTATACGAAGTGGGCCGTATCTTCCGCAACGAAGGTATGGATACCAAGCACAACCCCGAATTCACTACCGTTGAACTTTATCAGGCTTATGCCGACTTCAACGATATGATGGACCTTTTTGAAGATCTGCTCTCCGGCGCCGCTCAGGAAATCCTTGGCACCACCAAGGTCAACTGGCAGGGCTTTGAAGTGGATCTTGCCAAGGGCTGGAAGCGCATGACCATGGCAGAAGCTGTTAAGGAACATGTGGGCGTAGACTTCATGGCTATTGAAGACGATGCCGAGGCTGTGGCAGCTGCCAAGGCCGCAGGCGTTGATATGGACGGTGTGGAACCCACCTGGGGCCATGCTCTCTATGAAACCTTCGATCAGAAGGTGGAAGAAAAGCTGATCCAGCCTACCTTCATCACCATGCATCCTGTGGATGTTTCTCCCCTTGCCAAGCGCAGCGCAAAGTATCCCCGCCTGACCGAGCGCTTTGAGCTCTTCATCTGCCACAGTGAAATGGGCAATGCCTTCTCTGAACTCAATGACCCCATTGACCAGAAGCAGCGCTTCCAGAGACAGGTTGAACTCCGTGCCAAGGGCAACGATGAAACCGAAATGATGGACGAAGACTTTATCACCGCTCTTGAATACGGTATGCCTCCCACGGGTGGCCTCGGCATCGGTATCGACCGCTGCTGCATGCTGCTCACCGGCTCTGATTCCATCCGTGATGTCCTGCTCTTCCCCACCATGAAGCCTCT
>JAFQLA010000211.1 GCA_017396725.1 Oscillospiraceae bacterium | reverse complement strand
GGTATTTTGATCTGGTTTACTATCGGGGAAAGATGATCACGGAACCCATCGAAACGTTTATGCGCATCTGCCGGGAGTTTGACAGCGGCGGAAAGTGAGCGTCGGATGCAAAAAATGGGATATATAGGTATTTACCTAATGAAACTATAATTATATTTGGATTTTACAAATGCAAATGCAGTGTGCTATCATATGTCTACTTGAAGAACCGTAAAGAACGGAAGCAGAAGGCAGCTCCTTCTGTTCCCGAACATAGGAACGATAAAAAGGAGAAAGAACATATGGCTTGTACGATCAGCGCTGATGAGATTAAGCGCGTCAAGGGACAGGGATTTTTGAATCAGAAGGGCACCGACCTCTTTAACGGCCGCGTGATCACCGTCAACGGCAAGATCACCGCTGATCAGGCTCTTGTCATCGCCGAGGCCGCCAAGCTCTACGGCGACGGCACTATGATGTTTACCACCCGCCTCACGGTGGAGGTTTCCGGCATTCACTTTGACAATATCCCCGCTTTTCAGGAGTATGTGGCAAAGGCAGGACTGGTGACCGGCGGTACCGGCGCCATGGTTCGCCCTGTGGTCAGCTGCAAGGCTACCACCTGCCAGTATGGCCTGTATGACGCCTATTCCCTCAGTGAAAAGATCCATGAGCGGTTTTATCTGGGCTATCATGGCGTGCGCCTGCCCCACAAGTTCAAGATCGCCTGCGGCGGCTGCCCCAATAACTGCGTCAAGCCGGATCTGAACGATCTGGGCATCATCGGTCAGATGATCCCCACGGTGGATGCCGAAAGCTGCAGAAGCTGCAAGAATTGTAAGATCATGGCGGTCTGCCCCATGGGCGCTGCCGGCATGGATGAAAACGGCACGCTGGCGCTGGATGATGCCGTGTGCAAAAAGTGCGGCCGCTGCGTGGGCAAGTGCCCCTTCAACGCCACCCCCGAAGGCACTCCCGCCTTCAAGATCTGCATCGGCGGCCGCTGGGGCAAGAAGGGCGCCCAGGGTCTGGCGCTGAACCGGATGTTCACCAGTGAGGAAGAGGTTTTGAATGTGGTGGAAAAGGCTATCCTCTTCTACCGCGAACAGGGCAAGATCGGCGAGCGCTTTGGCGACACCATTGCCCGCCTTGGCTTTGAGTACTGCGAAAAGGAGATTCTCTCCGACGAGATCCTCCAGCGCAAGCAGGCCATTCTGGATGCTGCTGACCTTCCTATGAGTCGCTGATCGTTTCCCCGCATCCGGACTTTGGATGCGGGGAAATTTTTCTTGACAACTATATCGGGTGACGATATAATGACGATACGATATATCGGCGGACGATATAAAGGAGGAGAATCTTTGAACGAGAATATTACCCTGACGGAATCTACGTATTACATTCTGCTCTCCCTCTGCACGCCCCGCCATGGTTACGGCATTATGCAGCGCGCGGAGGAGCTTTCCGGCGGGCGGATCCGTCTTGCGGCGGGCACGCTTTACGGTGCGCTGAATTCCATGTGTGATAAGGGGTGGATCATCCCGCTGCCCATGGAGGCGGAGAGCCGGAAGAAAGAATATCAGCTGACCGAGCGGGGGCTGGCAGTGCTGCGGCAGGAGCTGAAGCGGCTGCAGCAGCTGGTGGCAAACGGCGAACTGGTGATGAAGGAGGAAGTAGACAATGGCTGAGAGAAAAACGATTCGAAAATGGGTGTGGGTCTGGGACTTTGAGAAGGAGGAGCAGTGGCTCAACGCCATGGCCCAGTCCGGCTGGCTGCTGGATGGGGTAGGCTGGTGTACCTATCATTTTGTCCGCTGCGATCCGGATACTTATTCGGTCCGGCTGGAGATGCATCCCCACGATGAAGAATACATCCGCTTTATGGAGGAGACCGGCGCGGAATACGTGGGCCGCATGATGATGTGGATCTATTTCCGCAAGGAGGTGCGCCGCGGCGGGTTTGATATCTTCTCCGATATCGACTCCCGCATCGCCCATCTGGACCGCATCGGAAAAATGCTCACCGCTGTGGGCGGGGCAAACCTGCTCATCGGACTGGTGAATTCCTTCAATCCCACCCATGCGGGATGGATCAATCTGCTCTGCGCCACGGTTTTGATGTATGCCTTGGGCCAGATCCACGGCAAGAAGGAGCAGCTGGAAAAAGACCGCCTGCTGCGGGAGATCTAAACAAGC
>JAFQLA010000210.1 GCA_017396725.1 Oscillospiraceae bacterium | reverse complement strand
TTGGAGCCTTTGGCTGTCATCTCCATCGGCGTTGCACCGGAGAAGATGATCTCATAGTCACTGCTCCAGGGCTGGGCCTTCATATACTCCAGCGCCTGCTGCAAAAGCTCCCGGTCGGCCTCCAGCAAAAGCTTTCCGATGGGTGCGGGGATATCCGTCAGACGGGAGAATTCCTCCACACCGGTATGAGCCATGTGCTGATGGCGGCGGGTAATGGCATTGGGCTGCACGGTGGGGATATCCAAAGCGTTGTTGTACGCTTCGGCACCGATGCCGCTCCAGCGGTCCAGAACTTCCTGAGCGCACTTCATGGCGTTTTCATCCAGATAGTTGGTCTCCAGATAGGTTTCGGTGGAAAAATCATAAAGGGCCGCGCCATTATAGAGGACGGCAGGGGCATTCATGGGGATGGTTTTTGCCTGCTGAACAAAGGCGGCCAGCGCGCGGCCGGTGGCCACGGCAAAGCGCCCGCCCTCGGACATGAAATATTCCACGGCCTTCAAAGTGCGTTCGCCCGGCAGGGATTCTTCGATCTCGCCCCGCATCACGGCGGCAGTATCCACGATGGTGTTGTCATAGTCGCTGCAAAGCAGCACGCCGGTAAATTTGCCCATCCGTCAAACTCCTTTTCGTGTTATTCGGCCTTGGGGGCGCTTCCGCCCTCACCGGGCTTTTTACCGCGGCGGTTTCCGCGGTAGTGAGGTTTGCGGCGGGCCTTGTTCTCGCCGCTTTCCACAGTTTTCGGGGCATCAGTCTTCTCGGCGGCAGGGGCGGCCTCGTTTTTGGGCTTGCGTGGCAGACGGGGAGACCGCTTTTTCTCGCTCTGGGGCTTTTCCGCAGCGGGGGCCTCTGCTGCCTTGGGAAGAGGCTTTTTCTCCTTGCGGCGTTTCTCTGTCTTTTCAGTTTTTTCCACTTTTTCGACAGCTTTTTCCACCTTTTCGGCGGGATTCTTTTCTTTTTTCTTTTTTTCCGGCTTTTTGTCGGGAACGATGCCGGAGCGCTCCTCGGCGCCGCTGCGTCCGCCCTTGCGGCCGCGGCGGGAACCGCGGTGGCGGGGCTTGCCGCCATCGCTCTCCTCACTCATCTTCTCCCGCACGGGGGCTTCCTCCAGCACGGCATCCACAAAGAAGGGGGCGGCGACCAGAGGCGGGATCACCAGCTCCTCCACCTTTTCCTCCACATAGCGCTCGGTGCGCTCGCCGATCTCGATACCGTCGCGACTGCCCTTGCCGTTGCGAAGGATCCGGATCTCACAGTTGCGATACTGCTTGAGGCCTTCGGGGGAACTGTCCAGACTGACTTTCACCGTTTCCCGCAGCAGGTCGATGCTTTTGACATTGCCGGGGCCATCGGGAGTCTGGACGAAGGATTCTACCTTAGGCATCCGGCGGGCGGCATCCTCGTAGGCGTACTGCTCGTACTTCAGGCAGCACATCAAACGGCCGCAGGTGCCGGAGATCTTGGCGGGATTCAAGCTCAGATTCTGGGTTTTTGCCATCTTGATGGACACGGGCATGAACCCGTCAAGGAATTCCGAGCAGCAGAAGGGACGGCCGCAGATGCCAAGGCCGCCGATCATCTTGGCCTCGTCACGCACGCCAATCTGACGCAGCTCGATGCGGGCCCGGAACACGGAGGCCAGATCCCGCACCAGCTCGCGGAAGTCCACACGCCCGTCGGCGGTAAAATAGAAAATGATCTTGTTTCCGTCAAAGCCGATGGACACATTCACAAGCTTCATCTCAAGACCGTGGTCTTCGATCTTCTTCTCGCAGATGTCAAAGGCTTCACTTTCCCGCTTGCGGTTATACTCCACCACGCGGCGGTCATTTTCAGTGGCCATGCGCAAAACAGCGCACAAAGGCTTGACGATGGCGGATTCCTCCACCTCGTGGTTGCCCTCGGTGCAGGTGGCGAACTCCGCGCCCTGAGCGGTCTCAACGATGACCTGCTCTCCCATTTTTACCTGCAGACCCTTGGGGTCGAAATAATAATTTTTACATCCGCCGCGAAAGCGGACGCTGATGACTTCTA
>JAFQLA010000209.1 GCA_017396725.1 Oscillospiraceae bacterium | reverse complement strand
CTGGGAGGTGGGCTCGTCCAATACCATGATATCGGGGCCCATGGTCAGCGCAGCTGCGATAGCAACACGCTGCTTCTGGCCGCCGGAAAGCATCGTGGGGGGACGATCATCGTAACCGGTGAGGGTAACAACTTCCATCGCCCACTTGGCGCGTTCCTTGATCTTTTCGGGATCCATCTTCAGGTTTTCAGCACCGAAGCAGATCTCGTTGATTACCTTCGTCGTAAAGAGCTGGGTTTCAGGGTCTTCCAGAACAACGCCGACATTCTGAGAAAGTTCAGAAAGCTTATGTTCCTTGGTGTTGAGGCCGTTAACGATAACATCGCCCAGCATCTTGCCGCCCTGGCTGTTGGGGATAATGCCTGCCAGGATCAGAGAAAGCGTAGTCTTGCCGGCGCCGTTTTCGCCGGTGACTGCCAGAAATTCGCCCTTGTCTACGGTGAAGTTAATGTCACGGAGAACATATTCCTTGCCGCGGGGATAACGATAGTACAGACCTTTTACTTCAATTACATGTTCCATGGTTTCCCCTCCTTACAGCAAGAAATTAAGAACGATGAGAGCGATGAGGTACACAACGATGCCTACCAAAGCAGCAATATCGCCCTTGGAAAAAGTCAGCACCTGTACATAGGTGCGCTTCTTGTCGCAGCCGAAGGCTCTTGCGTCCATAGCAACGCCTACCAGCATGGACTTCTTCATAGCGCCGATTACCATAGGCACAACCAAAGCGGGATACGCCTTGATCTTATCCATCATCTTACCTTCTTCAAATACCATGGAACCGCGCAGCTTCTGTGCGTCCATAATGGTATTGACCTGTTCGGTAAGGCTGGGGATCATGTTCAGCGCGGTACTTGCCATGTAAGCGAACTTATAGGGCAGGCCCAGCTTTACAAGACCTACGGAAATGCTGTTAACATCGGTGGTCATAAGGAAGAGAGGCATGATAAGGATCAAAGTGATGAGACGATAGCTCAGCACCAGACCGTAACGAACGCCTTCCCAATAAATAGTGCCGACGCCGCCGATCAAAGGCACAAAATTAGGAATGATGGGCTGAACCAAAATGGTAGTACCGTCCTGGAAAAGCGCCTGCATCACGGTGATCATGGCCATAAGACCGATCATCAGCTTGATAAGACCAGCGATCCGGGAGAAGGGGATCTTAGCGATGAACCAAAGAGCTACAACGGGGAAGAAAATCAAAGAAATTACAATGAAGCTCTTGGTGGTAAAAATAAAAATACTAAATAAAAGGAAAGCTATGATCTTCACGCGGGGATCAAGCTTATGCACGGGGGACTTAGTGTCCAGATACTCAATACCAGCCATCTGTTTTCTCCTATCAATGCATGCTTAGATTATAAGAGGGGCGGCATAAGCCGCCCCT
Source organism: Oscillospiraceae bacterium (assembly GCA_017396725.1). Next base: position 3,340 of record JAFQLA010000209.1, on the reverse strand, counting down.
TGCTTATGTATTAAAGATATTTACGCGATACGTGTCAAGCAGGAATTATTCCTTCTTGGCAGCTGCTTCAGCAGCCATCTTAGCGTCCAGATCGTCGCTCTTTTCTTCGCCGTCATAGTCAGGACCGACATAAACGGAGATCTTGGGCAGACCGATCAGCAGAGGAGTGCCGATGATAGCGGAAGCGATGGAGAAGATTACGCGTTCAAAGGGAGACAGCCAAACCATCATGGTGTTGAGCAGTTCAGCGGGAACGTCCATCATGATGAGCATCAGAACGTCACCAACAGCAACGCCTACGATGTAGCAGGGGAATGCAACCAGAGCCAGACCGATCACGCGCTTGATGCCGCCCTGTTCGAACAGCTTGCCGCCGACGATGCCGCCGATGGGAGCCATTACGAGACCGGAGCCGAATACGCCGCAAGCGAAGATCCAAGCTTCACGGCCAGCGGGGAAGCAGCCGAACCAGATAGCGGTGATCACTACCAGCATGATGAAGCCGACCTTCCAGTTCTTTCTAACCATGTAGCCTGCTGCAAAGGTCAGGGACATGTCGGAAAGGAAAGTGAAAATGCCGAATACTGCGGTGTGGGGTGCGATGAAGGAGCCGATGATACCGCCGATAGCTACAGTCAGAGCGCCGGTCCAGGGACCAAACATAATACCGGCCAGGGGAGCCAGTGCAAGACCGATACTAAAGGTACCGCCGGTACCAAACATGGGGAAGGTGGGAAGCAGGCCGGAAACAGCGATCAGAGCTGCCCATACAGCAACCATTGCAGGATGCACTTTCGGGTACTTAGCCAGTTCTTTCTTCATAAAAAAATCCTCCTCTTTCTTCTTGCTTGTGCTTTTACCGATTGTTACCGATCCGATAAGGTACATTATGCCTTATTCAACAACTCGTTGAAACATTTCTGAAAACAACCGGAAAGCATTTTCAGCATTTTCAATAAATTTTCGGTATCTCATCGATGTTGGTATTGTACACCAGCACAACAAATCTGTCAAGAAACAGTCAATCGAAACCGCTCTTCTTGTATACCTGCACAAATTGCACAAATCTGCACAAATGTGTAAAAGTGTTGAAACGAAAAAACCTTGCAGTATCAATGGTTTCGACGCAAAACTTTGCGCAAACATTTTTGGCGTTTAAATATTATTTGGGCATTATGCAAAAAAATCCCCCGCCGCCGTGATTCCGGCGCGGGGGATTTTTCATCATTTCTCTTGTTGTGCAGCCATGCCGCCAAGGTCTATATCTTGTGTTTTGCCGCCGTTGACAGAAATGCCAAAGTCCTCTTCCACGCTGCTGCGTTCCCGCCGCATCATGGTTTCCATCACACGGATATCGCTGTCAAGGTCCATGGTCTTGGCTTTATAGAGAGAATCCAGCTGGTTTTCAAAGCCGGCCACAATGGTATCCATGGTTTCTTCGATGCGCTGCTTGGCCTGACGGAGATTTTCGCCCTCCACGCCGGCTTCTTCAAACTCAGCATAGGAATCCAGCAATTTCTGGGTAGTGGGGAGATAATAATCCATAAAGGTGCCCACCTGCTTTTTCCGCTGGGGATCCTTTTCAATAGCCTGGAAAATGCGGGCGGTAATATCCTCCAGCCGGTCGATCTTTTCGGAAAGAACGGGATCGGCAATGCGGTCGTTGGCGCGGCGGATATTGCGCAGAATGCCGGAGTAACCTTCTTCGGCTTCCTTGGGCACACGAACCGTCTGCGCCTTCTTCTCCTTGGCAAAGCGCTCTGCCGCCTGCGGCGTGAGGAAGAGCATATCGGCGCCTTCATCAAAATAGGCACTGGTGCCGAAATAGCCGTTTTCCATCATTTTGCGGATATCCTTTTCCACCTTCTCCTGGCTCATGCCCGCAGCGGAAGAAAGTTCCCGCAAAGAAATGGAAGTGCGGTTGCCCATAACAGCCACATACTTCTGGAAACGCAGCGCGCGGCGCTTCATCCGCTGGCCAAAGCCAAAGAGGATCATACCGCCGCTGAGCCAGCCCAGACTCTGCAGCAGCGCCACGATCTCAAACTGATAGATCTCCCAGCCGGCAAGGAAGCTCCCCACCATTTCAGCCGCCACATTGAGCCCCGCGATGCCCGCGATGATCGCTATACAAAGGCCCACGATGCGCATCCAAAGAGACTTTTTGGCAGAAGGCACAGGAGTGCGGGTCAGTTTCTTCGTCACATTCGCCCGGTTGGGAGCCTGCGCCGCCGGCTGCTGCTGCGCGCTTTGCTGATACTGTCCCGCGCTTTGGGCATACTGCCCCTGCTGATAGGGCTGGGCCGCCGGCTGCTGGTAGACAGGGCGGGCATAGGTCTGCTGACTCTGGTGAGCGGTGCGGTTATCCACGGTGGGACGGCGCACCTTCCCCGCGGACTTATTGTCCCGCAGCTTACTGATAAGCAGCAGCACGCCAACGGGCCAGGCAAACATAAAGCAAAGCCCGATAATGATCCAGGACGCCAGCTCAGAGCCGCCGTCAGGCTCCTTTTTATTATTGTAATTGGGGTAAGGCCGATTATAATTTGCCATATGCGTTCCTCTTTAGCTGCCCTTTTTATTCAGCTTGCGCTTGTTGCCCTTCTCATCCATCAGATAGGTATTTTTCAGTTCCGCTTCCAGATTGCCCACCACGGAATTGATGTAAATGCGGCGCAGCTTATCCCGCTCCACGATCTCCTCTTCCGTGAGACCTTCCGCCTTGGCCTTTTTGGCCAGTTCATTGATCCGTTTGATCACATCGTCGATCATAGCTTTCTCCTTTTTGTTACAGGTATCGTTCCAATTCCACGAAAGTGCGTCCCTTTTTGGAAACGCCTTCGATATTTGTCACGGTAAATTTGCCAAGTCCTCTGGCGGAGATCACACTCCCCGCCTCCACAGCCGCGTCCGTCCGCTGACAGAGACGGTGATTGAGCTGCACCTTGCCGGCATTGATAAGGTCGGCCGCCTTGCTGCGGCTCATGCCAAAGCCTTCAGCGGCAATACTGTCCAGCCGCAGCGACATGACTGTCGCGCGGATGCGGCGGACTTTGGCCTGCGGGATATGCAGCACATGGGGCGAGATCCGCTCCACTTTCAGCGCCGTTCGCCCTGCGGCGGTCCAGTTGTCCATAAGGAACGCCGCCACACTGTCCATCACCGCGATATCGGCGCTTTTTTCGGTGACCAGAATATCCCCGATCTTTTCACGGGTGAGGCCCAAACCCATAAGGCTCCCTAAAAAATCGCGGTGAGAAAGGGCATTGGCCGTGTAGAAGTAGGCACGCAGAAAGCCAAAGGGCAATTCATCCCCGATCTCCTCCTGCCACTCAGGCAG
>JAFQLA010000208.1 GCA_017396725.1 Oscillospiraceae bacterium | reverse complement strand
CTCCCTCTGATGAGGGAGCTGTCAGCGAAGCTGACTGAGGGAGAGATACCTCTTCACTCTTCACTATTCACTCTTCCCCCCCCTCCCCCTTCGCAAAATCCCGCAAATTGGCGCCCCATGCCTTTTCAAACCGGGAAAACTGTGGTATACTGCAAAATGGAGGCGCAGGGCGCCATCACCTTGGAAAAGAGGACAAACCATGGAATTTATCGCCAACGAGAAAAAGAATGTAGAGATCGTCTCTAACGGTGTCACTTACGAGCGCCACGCCATCCACACCCATTTTGTGGAGATCGGCGAGGATTATATAGAGCTCATCGAGCGCTATGTCAAGCCCATTTATGAAGAGGGCTGGCTGCTCTCCATCTCTGAAAAGATCATCGCTTTGTGCCAGAAGCGCGTGGTCTACAAGAAGGATATGAAGGTCTCCTTCCTTGCCAAATTCCTCTCCCGCTTCGCCATCCAGCACAATAGCGCGGGCATCGGCGTGGGCGATGTGTATAAGATGCAGTTTGCCATCAACCACGCGGGCGCGTGGCGGGTGCTGTGGGCGGCCATCTGCGCGGGCTTCGGCAAGCTCATGGGCAAGCGCGGCATTTTCTATGATATGGTGGGCGAAGAAGTCACGGGCCTTGACGGGTTCTATCCCGATGTCTTCCCCGTCTACGGTGAGTACGGCATCCGCCTGCCGGAAGATCCCACCGGCGTTTGCAACGAGATCTGCGAAAAGACGGGCGTCAAGTGCATGATCGTGGACGCCAACGACCTCACCCGCGACATCCTCGGCAAGTGCAGCTGCGTCACCCTTTCCGACGAGGCGCTGTGCGACATCATCCGTGATAACCCCGCAGGCCAGTCCAAGCAGCTGACCCCCTTCATCCTCATCCGCGAGAAGAAGTAAGCTTTTTTACGGCAAGTCGACAGGGCCTGCCTGTTGAGAAAAAAGAGAAAGGCGAAGAGCGTACCGTAAGGTGCGCTCTTTGTCCGTTTTGGTATAGATTTTCCCTCCGCGGGCACAATAAACCCCAAAGGAGGGATGCACATGACGCCCAAAAAGGAATATGACCGCGAGGAAAAGCTGACGGTGGAGGCCGTGGTGGAGCGGGGACGGATGCAAAGCCCCGTGTTTGACCCCCAGGGCAGCTACACCGGCAACCCCAAGGACGGCCAACACCCCGTCCAGGACGCGGACGATCTATAAAAAGAGAGAGAGCCAAAAGGCTCTCTCTTTTGTTGTTACTCAAAGCTGACGCTTGCGCCCAGAGGGGCGACGCAGACATAGCTTGTGCCGGCGCCAAGAGTCAGGGGCGAACCGTCGGCAAGGGTATAGACGATCTCGCTTGTGGCGGTGGATTTGCTCCAGTTGATCTCGGTATACTTGCCGCCGCAGGCGAAGTAGCCCGTGCCGCTGCCCACGATATCCACGCTCAGGCGGCCCGCGCTGTCCCCCGCGATCTTATTGATATTGCAGAAAAGCACCAGAACATTTTCCCGCAGCAGCTGCTCACCCGTCTGCCCGTCCACATATTTGCCGTTATACTGGCTTACAAGATAGCCGCCCGCGGCCTCATCATAGCTGAAGGCGGTGGTCTTGCCGCCGGAATAGTAGGTGACTTTCACATTTGCGGCGGCTTCCCCGTCGGGGGTGCCGTCAGCGGCGAAGGTGAGGGAGGGAACATAACCATCCCGATGGGTCATGGTGCGGTTTTCCTCGGCGTAGGCTTTAAGCTCGCTTGCGGTGAGGAAGAGAGAATGCTCGTAGCCCGCCACGGCTTTGCGGGTAGCGTCCCGCCAGAAGATGGCGTTATAGGCGCCTTTGATACCGTCAATACTGTCGATCCCCGCGTTGGCGATGAGGTCGTATGCCCCGGGGCTGCCCCCTGCGTGGACATAGAGTGCGTCATGCCCGCGGGCGATCTGCACATAATAGTCACGGGCGGAGCGGATGGAGCCCACATTGCCAAGGTCGGTGATATCGGTGAAAATGCCCAGCATGCGGGTGATGCCGCCCTCGGCAGGGACTTCGTAAATGATATCCGCCTTGGCGACGCCGTACTGGGGCAGGGCCTTTTGCAGGTTATTGAGCATGATGGCGTAGGGGCGGGCGTTGGAGAGGTCCGTTTCGCAGGGAAGCCCCGTCAGCGGGTTCCACGGCCCTTCGTAGACCTCCTCTTCCACGGGAGGCTCCACCGCAGGCGGGTCTTTCACCACGGGGGTCATGTCCACGGTGGGCTTTTCCGCCTCCACAGGCGGCTCTTTTCCGCCGCAGGCGGGAAGGGACAAAAGCAGCAGCAAAGCAAGAAACAGTGCGGATACACGACGCTTCATAGGCAGACCCCCCTTTTTTGATGGCTCTATTTTACGATATTTGTCGAATTTTGTCTATAGGGGGGCACCCTCATCCGCGGGGAGCCTTTATTCCCCCGTCATTTTGCCCCGCGCATCTTTCCTCTTTTCTCTTGCCGCTGTTTGTGCTATCATTATCCTAGGATATTATGGTTTGGAGGCTTTTATGGCAAAACGCGCCCGCCGCTCCAAAAACCGCATAGCAAGATGGCTGCTGCTTCTCTGCGCCATCGCCCTCGGTGTGATGCTCTATCGCTCCAATACCGCCCTTTCGGTGGAGGAGTTCACCTTTGCGTCAGAGCGTCTGGGCGCGGAGTTTAACGGCTTCACCATAGTGCAGCTCAGCGATCTCCACGGCGCCGCCCCCGAGGGGCTTTTGGAAGCCGTTTCCGCCGCCGCCCCCGACGCCATCGTGCTGACGGGGGACTTGGTGGACGAAAACTGCGCCATCGACGCAGTTTCCCACATCACCGAAGCCCTGCCCGCCATCGCCCCCACCTATTATGTGACGGGCAACCACGAGTGGGCCGCAGGCTGCGCCGAGGAGTTTATGGACCTTTTGGAGTCTCAGGGCATCACCTGCCTGCGCACCGAATTCGTGCCCCTTACGCGGGGGGACGACACCCTCATCCTTGCGGGGATCGAGGATCCCAACGGCTACGCCGATCAGAAAACTCCCGCTCAGGTTTCCGCCGAGCTCTACGCCGCCCACGGCGACCCCTTCTGGATCCTTTTGGCACACCGCAACAATCTCTACGATATTTACGCGCCCCTTGGCGCCGACCTCATCCTCTCGGGCCACGGCCACGGCGGACTCATCCGCCTGCCCTTTACCGACGGCCTTGTGGGGGTGGAGCGGGATCTCTTCCCCACTTGGACGGACGGGTTCTACACCGATTTTGCATCCACCCTCTTCGTCTCACGGGGTATCGGCAACGTGGGCCGCACCTTCCGCTTCAATAACCCGCCGCAGGTGGCGGTGATCACTTTGGAAAGCGAGGCATGATGATGGAATATTTGGCAGGACAATTGGATATCGCCGTCATCGGCGCGGGTCACGCCGGCATCGAAGCCGCTCTGGCCGCCGCACGCCTCGGCATGAAGACCGTGTGCTTTACCATCAATCTGGACGCTGTGGGCAACATGCCCTGCAACCCCGCCGTGGGGGGCACGGGCAAGGGTCACCTCGTCCGTGAGCTGGACGCTTTGGGCGGGGAAATGGCCAAGGCCGCCGACAAAGCCTGCATCCAGTACCGCCTTTTGAACCGCGGCAAGGGCCCCGCCGTCCACTCCCTGCGGGCGCAGGCGGATCGCCGCGCCTATCAGGAGGTCATGAAAGAGACGCTGGAAGCGCAGGAAAATCTCCTGCTGCGTCAGGCGGAAGTCATCGACATCCGCCTCGATAGCGAGGGAAAGGTGGCCTCCGTGGTCACGGAGACGGGGGCGGTTTTCGCCGTGAAGGCCGCCATCATCTGCTCGGGCACCTTCCTCTCCGGCCGCACCATCGTGGGCGAGTGCATCCGCGAAAGCGGGCCTGACGGGCTCCATCCCGCCAACGCCCTTACGGCACGGCTGAAGGAAATGGGGCTTTCCCTGCGCCGCTTCAAAACCGGCACGCCGCCCCGCATCAACCGCAAGAGCGTGGATTTCTCCCAAATGGAGCTGCAGGAGGGGGACGAGACCCCCGTGCCCTTCTCCTACGAGACGGATACGCCCCTTTGCAACCGCGCGGTGTGCTATCTCACTTACACCAATGCGCGCACCCATGAGATCATCCGCGCCAACCTCCACCGCTCCCCCCTCTATTCGGGGGTCATCGAGGGGGTGGGCCCCCGCTACTGCCCCTCCATCGAAACCAAGCTTGTGCGCTTTCCCGATAAGGAGCGCCATCAGCTCTTTATTGAGCCCATGGGCCTTAACACCCACGAGCTTTATATTCAGGGGCTCTCCTCGTCGCTTCCTGAAGATGTGCAGCTGGAAATGCTGCGCACCATCCCGGGTTTGGAAAATGTGGAGATGACCCGCCCCGCCTACGCCATCGAGTATGAGTGCATCGACCCCACGGAATTGCTCCCCACGCTGGAGACGAAAAAAGTCCCCGGCCTTTACGGCGCGGGGCAGTTCAACGGCTCTTCGGGTTATGAGGAGGCCGCCGTGCAGGGCTTTATGGCAGGGGTCAACGCCGCGCGGAAAATTAAGGGCCAGGAGCCCATCATCCTCTCCCGCAGCGAAAGCTACATCGGCACCCTCATCGATGACCTTGTGACCAAGGGCACGGAGGAGCCCTACCGCATTATGACCAGCCGCAGCGAGTACCGCCTTGTGCTGCGGCAGGATAACGCCGACGAGCGCCTTTGCCCCATCGGGGTGAAGATGGGCCTTGTGAGTGAAGAGCGCATGGCGCGGGTCACGGAAAAGTACGACGCCGTCCGCCGTGAGATCCGCCGCATGGAGTCTACGGGCCTTCCCCCCAGCGAAAAGCTCAACGCCTTTTTGGAGAGCCGCGGCACCTCCGCCGTGACCGACGGCGCGTCCCTCATTTCCCTGCTGCGCCGCCCGCAGGTGCACTATGACGATCTGCGTGCCTTTGACGCCGTCTGCGCCGAGGTATCCGACGAGATCGCCGAGGCCGTGGAGATCAACGTGAAGTACGAGGGGTACATCCGGCGGCAGGAGCGTGACATCGCGGACTTTGCCCGCATGGAGCGCCGCGCCATCCCCGAGGACATCGACTACAGCGGCATTCAGGGCCTTCGTCTGGAGGCGCGGGAAAAGCTCGCCGCCATCCGCCCGGCAAGTCTGGGGCAGGCCGGCCGCATCAGCGGCGTATCCCCCGCGGACATGACGGCGCTGATGATCTATCTGGAGAAATAAAAAGAAGAGTCCCCTTCAGGGACTCTTCTTTTTGCGTTATAAACTCAATTCCGGCGGGAGCATTTTTCCGCGTCGATGGCAAGCACCAGCATCAAAGCGCACAGGGCGTCCCGCGGGTCGGGGACATCGATGACATAGGTATCCGTCCAGTTCCAGATCTCCTTGGAGACGGAGGCCACCTGATAGCCCGCGCCGTTCATAATGGCGTAGTTCCACTCCAGCCAGTTGCCCTCCACCTGCCAGCCGTTATACTCCACGGTGAAGCGGGGGGTGAAAAAGGAAAACTCCTTGCGGATGCACCCCGCGTAGGCCCCGCCCAAGTACATCTCGAACTTGGGCAGCCACGTGAGGACCTTTTCCTTCACGCAGCCCACCTCATTGCCGTAAGCATCGTAAACGCGCAGGAGGTGGCCCCATGCCAGCTGGCCCTTGACGGTATAGAGGGTGTTGCCGGCTTCATCATAAATATCGTAGCTATCGAACCACGAGAAAAACCGCTGCTTGAATAAAAGCTTCATAATCGTCCTCCCTTCGACGGTTTTCGACAAGGTGCGTCAGGATCTGACACCATTTTACCCCATGGGGGGATGGAGTGCAAGGGGAGACGGAGCGCTTTTCTGCTTAGATATATCCTACACCGGTCGCAACAGGGCAAGAACGCGGCGGTGGGGAAGCTCTACTGCTCGGCGGAGTGCTGGGGCAAGGCCGCCCTTGCGCCGGGCAGGGATGCGTGCTATACTGGAAAATGAGAAAAAGGGGGCTGCGGCGGGTTGATTTGCCTTGCTCTTAAGGGAATTTCGTGCCGCGGCACGAAGTACCCTCATCAGTCTGCTTCGCAGACAGCAGCCGCAGGCGGCTGACACCTTCTCCTCAAGGAGAAGGCTTGAACTACCCCTCCGCCTGCTTCGCAGGCACCAGCCGCAAGCGGCATAGGATATCCCTAAGCGGCAAAGCCGCAAGGGCTATCGTATCCCCTGACAAGGGGAGGCATATGAGGTAAGAGACAAAAAAATCCTCGCGGAAACCAGCCGCGCCTAAGAGGCAGGGTGCGGCTCCCCCGTTCCCTATCCGCTTTTCACCATTACCCATTCACTCAATTTGGAGGTCACGATATGCAGATTCGCCGATACACCATCCTTGCCGCCATTCTGGGCGCGGCGGGCTTTTTCCTGCGCATGATGCAGCAAAAAACCGGCTTTGAACCCCACACCGGCCTTGCTGTCCGCGCCAATCCCTACGCCATCGCCGTGGCGGCGGTGATCCTTCTTGCCGTGGCGGGCTTTGCCCTGGCGCTGCGGGGCACCCTTGCCCCCAAGATGGAATTCGCGGCCCTCTTTTCCATGGAGGGAAAGCAGGGGGCCAAGACCCTTGCCGTAGGCGGGGCGCTGGCGATGATCATCGGCGGCGGTCTGGAGGTTTTCAAGGGCGTTGCCGTGACGCGGGACGTGCTGAGCCTTGCCGCCGGCGCTTTTCTGGTGGTGGCGGGGGTATGCCTCTTCGGCACCGTGAAGGCGCTGAGTCAGAGAGAAGAGGGCGAGGGCGTGTACCTCATCGCCGCGGTTTGCTGCGCTGTGGTGCAGCTCATCGCCAGCTATCGGCTCTACGCGGTGGATCCCGTGCTGCAGAGCTACTATGTGGAGCTGCTGGCGCTGGTGTGCCACACGCTGGCCTTCTACACCCTCTGCGGTCTTTTCTATCACGGCCGCGGCTTCCGCCGTTTTGCCTTTTTCACCTTTGTGGCTTTGCTGCTGACCCTTACCGCCCTTGCTGACGGCCACGGCATCAGCGAGATTTTGATGCTCCTTGGCATGAGCGCCGCGGAGGTGGGCTTTGCTCTCGCCGCCGAGGCAGAGGCGGCGCCCCGGGGCAAGCGGCAGAGCCGCTGAGAGCTGCCGCAAAGGGGAGGTCTTTGAGACAATCCCTCAGTCAGCTTCGCTGGCAGCCGCGCCTGAGCCGCCAACGGCGGCGACAAAGTGCTCTTGGAGTGGGCTGACGAGGAGAAGGCTTTGGTATGCTGCGCAGCCCTACTT
>JAFQLA010000207.1 GCA_017396725.1 Oscillospiraceae bacterium | reverse complement strand
TCCGCTGCTCCTTGTGCTGATCCTTTGGGCACCTGCGGCGGCGCTTGCCGTGGTGGTGGCCGCGGCGGCAGCCATCGGCGGTGTGGAACTGCAGCAGTGTGTGGGAGGAGAGAAGAAGGGGAGCCTTGTCCTTCTCAGCGGTCTTTTCCCCGCGGCAGCTGTTTTCTTCTATTTTGCCTTGCCGGAATATATCACATGGCTTCTTGCCTTTGAGGTCTTTTTCTATTTCTGTTTTGCCATTTTCAAAGGCGGTGAGGTGAAGTTCAACCGCATTATGGCAGCCCTCTTTGCCGGGATCTGCATTGCCTATTCCTTTGCCGCGTTCCTGCGTATGCTGAATGGCGGCATTCACCGCGGCTATTTGCTGCTGCCCTTTATCCTCAGCTTTATGAGCGATACCGGCGGCTATTTCGCAGGCCGCGCTTTCGGCAAGCACAAGCTGGCTCCCAAGGTAAGCCCCAAGAAAACTGTGGAAGGTTCTGTGGGCGGCATTGTGGGCAATATCGCAGGCGGCATCATTTTCGCCCTTGTGATGGACAAATGGTTCGGCGGCAGCATCAGCATCCCCGCTATGGTGATCCTTGCGGTGCTGTGCAGCGTGGTGGCGCAGATCGGCGATCTGAGCTTCTCTCTTATTAAGCGCGAGTTCGGCATCAAGGACTACGGTAAGCTCTTTTTGGAGCACGGCGGCGTGCTGGATCGTTTTGACAGCGTTCTTTTTGTAACGCCTGTGATCGAGATCGTTTTGAATTTTCTGCAGTAAGGAGCTAAGATGACAAGATCCATCGTTCTTTTGGGCTCTACCGGTTCCATCGGCCGGCAGACGCTGGAGGTGGCGCGGGAGCTGGGCCTTCGTGTGGAAGCTCTCAGTGCCAATACCAGCCTTGATCTTCTGGAACAGCAGACCCGTGAATTCCTGCCCCGCTTTGTGGTGCTTTATGACGCTGCGGCGGCAAAGGAAATGAAGAGCCGCATTGCAGATCTCAAGGTGGAAGTGCTCGGCGGCATGGAAGGGCTTCTTACCATCGCCACGCTGGATACCGCTGATACCGTGGTCACGGCAGTAGTGGGTATGATCGGCTTGCAGCCTACTATGGCAGCTATCAAAAAGGGCAAGCGCATTGCTTTTGCCAATAAGGAAACGCTGGTATGCGCCGGTGAAATGGTGATGGATGCTGCCGATCGGTACGGCGCGGAGATCATCCCTGTGGACAGTGAGCATTCCGCGATTTTCCAGTGCCTGCAGGGAAGCCGTGATAAGAACGAGATCAAGCGTTTGATTCTGACCTGCTCGGGCGGGCCTTTCTTTGGCCGCAAGTATGATGAGCTTCTTTCCGTTCGGCGGGAAGACGCGCTGCGCCATCCCAATTGGGCTATGGGCGCCAAGATCACCGTCGACTCTGCCACCCTTATGAATAAGGGACTGGAAGTCATCGAAGCCATGCGGCTTTACCGCCTTGGCCTCGATCAGGTGGATGTGGTGATCCACCGCCAGAGCGTGATCCATTCTTTGGTGGAATATCGGGACGGCGCTATGCTGGCGCAGCTGGGTACTCCCAATATGAAGCTGCCCATCCGCTATGCCATGACCTATCCCGCCCGTGCGGAATCGTGCGATGAACCGCTGGATCTTCTCACCTGCGGCGCGCTGACCTTTGCTGAGCCCGACCGTGAGGCGTTCCCTTGCCTTCGTATTGCTGAGGATTGCGCCAAGGCTGGCGGCACGGCCTGCACCGTGATGAACGGCGCCAACGAAGCGGCAGTTGCCCTCTTCCTGCAGGATCGTATCGGCTTTTGTGATATCCACAAGCTGATCGAAAAAGCGCTCAATACGGTGGAAGGGAAATCAAATCCCACTCTTGAGGATATACTGGAAGCAGACCGTCTGGCACGTGCTGCCGTCAGTCACTTTGCGGAATAAAGGAGAGTCTCTATGGTTTATATTCTGGCTGCCATCTTGGTTTTCGGCGTTTTGATTGCCGTCCATGAACTGGGGCATTTTTTGGCGGCCAAGGCCTGCCGCGTGCGGGTCAATGAGTTTTCCATCGGTATGGGACCGCTGCTTTTCCAGCGGACAAAAGGGGAAACAGAGTATTCTTTGCGACTTCTTCCCATCGGCGGCTATTGCGCCATGGAAGGGGAGGAAGAGGAGAGCGACGACCCCGCCGCACTGGAGAATAAGAGTTTTCTGCAGAAGCTTGTGATTTTTGCCGCAGGCGCGGGGATGAACTTTGTGACGGGCCTTCTGATTATTCTGCTGCTTTTTGCCGATGCGGCGGCGTTTTACACCCCTGAGATCACGGGGCTTGCTCCCGAATTTGAAACCAATGGGGAAGCGAGCCTTATGGAAGGCGACCGTTTTTACGCCATCAACGGCGAGCGGATCTATCTTTACAGCGATGTTTCCCTTTTCCTGCAGCGGGGCTTCGGCGAGCCGTATGACATCACCGTTTTGCGTGATGGGGAAAAGGTGGTTCTGGAGGATCTGGAACTGAAATACGGGGAAGTGACCTCCTACACCGGGGAGAAGTATGAAGGTTTCGGTTTCTTTTTCGGTTATGAGGAAGCTACTTTCTTTAATCGCATCAGCTACAGCTGGTATCAGGCGGTGGACTTTGTGCGGTTGGTAAGAATGAGCCTTGTGGATCTCTTTACCGGCGGTGCCTCTCTTAATGATCTCAGCGGTCCGGTGGGCATTGTTTCCACTATGACAGAGGTGGGTGAAAATGCGGCCAGCGTGAAAGACGCGGTAGGGGACATTGCCTATCTTGCGGCGCTTATCGCCGTGAACCTTTCTGTTATGAATCTTTTGCCCCTTCCCGCGCTGGATGGCGGCAAGATCCTCTTTTTGGCGGTGAACAGCATTTCCATGCTGCTTTTCAAGAAAAAAGTACCGCCCAAGTACGAAAATTATATCCACACCGCCGGTCTTGTACTGCTTTTGGGACTGATGGTCGTGGTATGCTTTAATGACATTATGAAACTGTTTTGATGGGAGTGAGAGTGATGACGAAGCAAATCATGGTGGGCAAAGTTCCTGTGGGCGGCGGCGCCCCCGTTTCCATCCAGTCTATGTGCAACACGGCAACGGAGGATGTGGCGGCAACGGTTGCCCAGATCCATCGGTTGGAAGAGGCAGGCTGTGAGATCGTCCGTGTGACGGTGCCCAATATGGAAGCCGCCAAGGCTGTTTCGTCCATCAAAGAGCAGATCTCCATTCCCTTGGTAGCGGATATCCATTTTGACTACCGCCTTGCGGTGGAAGCCGCGGAGCGCGGGGTGGATAAGATCCGCATTAACCCGGGAAATATCGGCGGGGAAGATAAGGTAAAGGCCGTGGTGGATGCCTGCCGCGCCCGCAATATTCCCATCCGTATCGGTGTTAACGGCGGGTCGCTGGAAAAGGAACTTTTGGAAAAATACGGCCGTGTAACGCCGGAGGCGCTGGTGGAAAGCGCGCTGGGCCATGTAAAACTCCTGCATCGCTTTGATTACGATGATATCTGCATTTCCGTGAAAAGCTCCAATGTGCCTATCAACATGGCGGCTTACCGCATCCTTGCCAAGGAAACGGAGTTTCCGCTGCACCTTGGCGTCACCGAAGCGGGTACCCCTGAAATGGGCCTTTTGAAATCCGCCATTGGTATCGGCGGCCTTCTTTGCGAAGGCATTGGTGATACCATGCGCGTTTCTCTTACGGCAGATCCTGTGGAGGAGATCTACGCGGCAAAAAAGATCCTGCAGGCTTCCGGTGTGCGCGCAAGCGGGGTGAATCTGGTGTCCTGTCCCACTTGTGGGCGCACCAAGTATGATATGATCCCCATTGCAGAAGAAGTGGAGCGCCGTTTGGCTGATTGCGGCAAGAATATTACCGTAGCGGTCATGGGCTGCGTGGTAAATGGCCCCGGTGAAGCTGCCGCAGCCGATATCGGTATTGCGGGCGGCGAGAAGGAAGGCCTTATTTTCCGAAAAGGAAAGATCCTTTACAAGGTGCCGCAGGAGCAGCTTGTAGAGGCATTGATGAAGGAAATCGAAAAACTCTGAGAGATAGGAAACTGAAATGGCACAAAAGATACCATTTTTCCATATGTTTGCCGACTTTGATCCGCCCCGTGAGCTGCGGATCCGTCTGCAGGACGCATACCTGACGGGTGCGGCTATGGACCAGCAAAAGCGCAGCATCGTTCTGGAGCTGACTACCGTTCTGCCCCTTTCTGATTTTGAGGTGCAGGTGCTGCAGGAATCCATTGCCAATGTCTACGGGTTTTCCATGGTGAAGATCGTGGCAAGCCATCTGCAGGAGGAAAAGGCGGCAGAAGAAGCACCCAAAGCGGAAAAGAACGAGAAAAAAGACGGTGTCTCCGCGGATGTGATCCTGGGCGGGGAGATCAAGATGAAGAGCGTTCCCATGTCGGAGATCAATCCCAAGCTGCGCCGTGCCGCGATCGAGGGTAAGATCTTTGCCTATGAGTGCTATGAGACCCGCCGCCCCGGCTCGTGGTGTTTGTCCTTTGATATGACGGACTACACCAATTCGGTCTCCGTGAAAAAGTACATGGAGGCAAAGGATGCCGAGAAGATCCAGGACAAGCTGAAAACCGGCATGTGGGTGCGGGTGCAGGGACTTGTAAAGCTTAACCGCGACAATGAGCCCTATATCGACCCCGACCATATCAATAAGATCACCCATACCGAGCGCATGGATACCGCGGCGGAAAAGCGCGTGGAGCTTCATCTCCACACCCAGATGTCCAGCATGGACGCGCTGACCAATACCAAGGAAGTGATCGCGCAGGCCACCAGGTGGGGGCATCCCGCCATTGCCATTACCGACCACGGTGTGTGCCAGGCCTTCCCGGATGCGTGGAGCGCCAATGGCGGTAAAATAAAAATCCTTTACGGTATGGAAGGCTACTTTGTCAATAATCTGGATGATAGAGTGGTAGTCCATGGCGAAAAGAATGCGGATCTGGACGATGAGATCGTCTGCTTCGATATTGAAACCAGTGGCCTCAATGTGATGAAAGAAGCCATCACAGAGATCGGCGCCGTGGTGCTGAAAAACGGGGAAGTGAAGGAGCGGTTCCAGACCTTTGTGAATCCCAACCGCCGCCTGACACCCGAAAATATCGGCCTTACGGGCATCACCGACGAGATGCTTAAGGATGCGCCCCAACCTAAGGAAGCGCTGCAGGCTTTCCTCGATTTTGTGGATGGCCGTCCTTTGGCTGCCCACAACGCGGATTTTGACATCAGCTTTATTCGTGAGGGCTGCCGCAAGGAAGGTTTGCAATTTGATCCTACTTATATCGACTCGCTGATCCTTGCGCAAAACCTTCTGCCTGAGCTTGGCAAATACAAGCTGGATATCGTAGCGGAGCATCTGGACCTTCCCGCTTTCAACCACCACCGCGCCAGTGACGACGCGGCTACGGTTGCCTATATGCTCATTCCTTTCTGGAAGATGCTGCGCCAGCGCGGCGTCAACGATGTGCAGAGCATCAATGAAGAGATGCTCAAGCTTCGTCCCGCAGGCAGCAAGACCAACCGGTTCCCCAAGCACATCATTCTCCTTGCCAAGAATAAGATGGGTTTGAAGAATCTCTATCAGTTGGTCTCCATGTCCAACCTGAAGTACTTCAAGCGCGTGCCCACCATCCCTAAAACGGAACTCATTAAGCACCGGGAAGGTCTTATCATCGGCTCCGCCTGCGAAGCAGGCGAACTGTTCCACGCTGTGAAGGATCACAAGGGCTGGGACGAACTCAAGCGCATTGC
>JAFQLA010000206.1 GCA_017396725.1 Oscillospiraceae bacterium | reverse complement strand
TGCTATGCAGTTTTGCGCGAGAGATTTTTTCTTGCAGGTGTTCCATGAGGACGCAGGAATACTTTGTGTCTTTCAAGGACGAATGGGATACCTGCGGGGGAAAAGATCCGGGCAAAACCGGATAAATCCCTATGGAACGCCACCTAAGGGCTGCTTTTCCATATGCTTGATTATTCCGCAGAGGCAGCGGAAATGCTGACCGCGGTCACAAAAGATTCCGCACTGAGAGACGCCACAAATTCAGGCGGACGCTTGCACACATCGCGGCCGTTGAAGATCACGGTGAAGCGAATGGTCACATCTTCCGCATCTTCCGCGTTCACTTCCATACTGCTGATTTTTGTCCCGCCGCATTTTTTCACCAGCGCATCTACCGCATTGAGCGCCGCGGCCACATCCGTGCAGGAAACGATAATATAATAGGTTTCCTTGCTGATGCGCAGCATCTTTTTCTGGATATAATCAAAAAGCGTCAGCGTAATAAAGATACACACCGTGCCGGCCGCCGCGAGAACATAGTACCCGCCGCCCACGGCAATACCCAGACAAGCCACCGACCAGATGCTGGCGGCGGTGGTAAGACCCTTTACGGAAAAACCTTCCCGCAAAATAGTACCCGCGCCAAGGAAACCGACACCGGCAATCACCTGCGCGCTCAACCGGGCAGGATCGGGCATAGCGCCGAACTGGTAATACTGAAGGAAGATCAACTGCCCTGTCACAGCTACCGCACAAGAACCGATAGCCACCAGCATATGGGTGCGCATGCCGGCAGGACGGTTGGTATATTCACGCTCAGTACCGATGATGATGCCAATAAGCATCGCACCTAAAAGCCGCAGGATGATCTCACCTGCGCCAAGAGGCAAAACCGAAGTATACATAGCTAATGGCATAGCGCACCTCCTTTTTCTTTAGTGGCAATATATTATCATTTGTATCCGCAAATTACAAGAAATAAATAAAAGGGCGGTATACACCGCCCTTTCGATTACAATCCAAGGCCCAGCTCGTATGCCTTTTTCGGGTATTCGGACGCCTTCGTCAGTTCCACACTGCCGCAGCCTTCCGCCAGCACCTTGCCGCAGTCTTCCCAGTGGAGATAACGGCAGATGATCTTGAAGTGGCATTCCAGCGCTTCCATGGTCCAGTCATCCGTAGCAGCAGCCGCGCAGAGAAGAACCGCCTTGTGCTTCTTTTCATGGATGGCAGCATCCTTAGCGTAGAATCTGTCGATCACCGCTTTGAGCTGCGCGGAAATGCCGTAGTAATAAAGAGGGGTGACCAGCGCCACAAGATCCGCCTGCAAAAGGGCATCCAGAACCGCTGCCATATCATCTTTCTGCACGCATACGCCGCTTTCACGGCAGCCGTCGCAGCCCAGGCAGGGACGGATCGTGGAAAACGCCGCGTCAAAGCGGGTCACTTCATGGCCGGCTTCCTCCGCGCCGCGGATAAACTCGTTGGCCAAAAGGTCTGTAGAACCGTGTCTGTGGGGACTTCCTGTAAGAACGAGGATCTTCATATGGGCACCTCTTTTCAGTTCGTGCTTAAATATCGTTTTCTCTGGTGTGCCAAGCGATCTCAGTTTCCAGATCCTTCTTCAGCTGTGCGTTTTCAGCTACCAGTTCATCATAGTGGCGGCCCTGCACATAGTACTTTACGAAGCCGAAGGTAGCTTCTTCCAGTTCTTCGTCACTGTATTCGGGGAGCAGAGAGCCCTGCACGCGGCGCAGACCCTGCACAGTGATGAGCACCAGACGGCGGTTTTTTTCAGAAAGCTGAATGATCTTCATGCTCTCAGGGATCTCCAGATCCAGGCCGTATACTTCATTGACCTTTTCCAGCAGTTTCTTGTGTTCGGGCTTTGCGGAAACGATCACACCGTACTTGGCAAAAAGGTCTTTCAGATAGTCGGCAGACACGGGCTCACGGGTAATAGTGCCCTTGCCGAGGCCAGAAAACATAGTGTCAGAAATGGAGAAGCCTACAAATACTTCATTACCGGTCTGAGGATATTTCATAACAGTACCTCCGTTTAGTATAAAATCAAAGGAAAAACTTTTTCTTTTTGTAATTGTAGCACATCACTTTAAAAAAAGGAATAGCCAAGAAAAAAAATAACAGCAACCGCATGGGCGATTGCCGTTATTTCAGTCCGGGCATTGAGATCCCAACGCAAGGAACAAACGGCTCTTTGCGCCTTCTTTCCTCAGTCCGCAGATTTAAATGCAGGAAATCTTGTTTCTGAGCCTCCTGCAAAGAAAAAAACGGCGACCGTTTTCACGGTCACCGTTTTGGTCCGAGTGTTGAGATTCGAACTCAAGGCCTCTTGAACCCCATTCAAGCGCGATACCAAACTTCGCCACACCCGGATAACTGCCTCTCTCGAAGTCAGCTTAGTTAGGATACCATACCTTTTTTGATTTTGCAACCCCTTTTTTGAATTTTTTCAAAAAATATTTCCTTTTTTTCAGTTGACAAGGGGAGCCCAACTATGGTAAGATTTTTCATGCGCTTGGGAATAGATGCTTTTTCGCACGGAGAGATGGCTGAGTGGTTG
>JAFQLA010000205.1 GCA_017396725.1 Oscillospiraceae bacterium | reverse complement strand
CCGGCGCGGGATGCGGTTATGAGTGGGCCGCGCCGGAGTTATTCGGCGATTATCAGTAATTTTTCAAATAAATTATAGTGAGAAGATGTTACGTATTTAGCGATGAATCTTTGAAGCAGATATAAGCTAATATGGTCGGGCTCTGCTGTTTTGAAGTGTGTAATGACACGCAATCTAGGAGAGAAAACTGTAAAGAAAAGCATCTTCTTAAAAGTGTTATGTAGTAAATCCGAAATGTATCGACATTAAGAAAAGAGGATCTTTTATTTCCCTTGCAAACGAAACAATTTTCTAAATATGCAGACTTCATTTGAGATAATAGGCCACCAACAGATCCACCACGGTGCCGTAGCTTTTCATGCCGTCTTTCTGGCCGTTGCTTTTGAGCATAGTGTCATAGACCATATTGGAGACCTTGTCCACCACACCGTCTTCAAACTGGTCCCAGTAGGCATTATTATAGCGGATATCCGCCAAAGCCGCTTCGGGAAGCTGACTGCGCACCTCTTCCCACACTTCCTGATCGGCACGGTAGAGAGCATTGCTCAGGTGGATAAAGCCCAGAAGATAGCCCGAATAGCGATACGCCGGATCGTCACTGGTGATGCTTGCCATAATACCCGTGAAATTGCACTCCTGCTCGGAAGCGATAGAGCGCTGGTGTCCCAGCTCATGGGCAATGGTAGCCGGCAGAAAGGCCGCAGGCGCATCCACATTAAGGTTGGATTCTCCCAGGAAAATAAAGTATATACCCGTAAACCCCATGCGGCTCATAAAGCGTCCAAAAGCCATTTTCTTTGGTACACGGTCTTCATAGGCAAGGCAGGGGAATTCTTCGCAAAGATTATCGTAGACCGAAACGCTTTTGGCAAAGATCTCATCTTCGTTCTCGGCATATAGCCCGTTTTCATCCCGCGCCACCAGATCCGCCGTCTCTTCAAGCCCTTCCACAAAGATCATGGCAACTTCCTTCAGTTCCTCCACCGTTGCCATGCGGGCGGTGAGGCCGCTGCGGTCCTGAAAAGAATCGGTATAGTAGTTTACGCCCCAGAACAAGCAAAAAAGCGCGTAAACCGAAAGCGCAAGAGAAACAAGCCCCATAAAGAAGGAATATACCGTATGCTTATCGCCGCCCTTTGCCATGGTATAGATAAAGCGGATCAGCGCCCCAAGGAGCGCAATGATCACAATGGCGCTCAAAAGCTCCATAGCGGAAAAGGGCAGTGCATAGCTCACCTGACTGATAGCGTGCTTTACGGGATCTGTCACCTTTTGGGCAAAGAAATTCATCCACCCGCGGTTTCCCTTCACAATGTGAAAAGCAGCAATAACCGCAAGAGCTGTTATCAGAGAAATATGGACTTTTTTGTGCCGCTTAAAAAACATCATTTCATCCCCGGCAGCTTTTCATCGTTATAGGCCATGGTAAACTGACCCGTGGCAACAAGGGCCTCAGTGCTGTCATAAATCTCCACATCCACAAAAGCAAGCGTCTTGCCCGCCTTGACCACCCTGGCGCGGGATGTCATCTTCCCTTCCGCCGCGGCGGGACGAAGATAGTTCATATGGGCGTTGGCCGTCACTACGCGGCGCTCACCGGCACTCATAGCAGCAAGGCCGGCAGAGGTATCAGCCAGGGTGAAAACCACACCGCCGTGAGGGATTCCCCAGCGGTTGTAAAGCTCTTTTCGCATCTCAACTTTTAAAACGGCGATGCCGTCATGAGCCTCATAAACTTTGGTGCCCACATAGTAGTTGAAATCGCGGCAGTTATTGATATACTCTTTAAATTCCTGTTCGCAAAAACCCATGGTTCCTCCTCATTCCGCGGCCCGCAGCAGCTCCTTGGTATATTCGTGTTTGGGCGCGCTGAAGATCTCCTCCACCGTTCCCTGCTCCACGATCTCGCCGCAGCGCAGCACCAGCACACGGTCGCAAAGCTGGTAGACAACATTCAAATCATGGGAGATAAAGAGATAGGAAAGATCCAGTTCAGAGCGCAGGTCGGAAAGCAGACGCAAAATCCGCGCCTGAATAGTCACATCCAGCGCGCTGACAGGCTCATCCGCGATCAAAAAACGGGGGCGCTGGATCAATGCCGCGGCAATGCTCACTCTCTGCCGCTGTCCGCCGGAAAGCTCCGCGGGACGGGCATAGTAACACTCCTCAGGAAGCCGCACCTTAGCCAGCATATCCAGCACACGGCGGCGGCGCTCCTCAGCATCGTACTTACCGTAGATCAAAAGGGGCTCTTCCACAATGCGGAAGACCCGCATGGCGGGATTCAGGCTGCTGTAGGGATCCTGAAAAATCATCTGCGGGCGGGGCGTGTGGTGGATGATCTCGCCGCTGTAGTCATCCAGCATGCCGAGGATGGCTTTGGCAAGGGTGCTCTTGCCCGCGCCGGATTCTCCCACAAGACCCACGATTTCCCCGCGGTACACCTCAAAGGAAATATCCCGCAGCACCTGCTGGCGGGTCTTTTTTTCGAAAAGGCCGCCGGCAGAGTAAAAATTATTCACTTTTTTCACTTCAAGCACCGGCTGCTTTTCCATAGCTTCCTCACTGATTCCGAAGCCGCTTATCCCGGGTGGGAATGGCAGCGATCAATTCCTTGGTATATTCATGTTCGGGAGCTTTGAGGATCTCCTCCGTAGCTCCCGCCTCCACGATCTTTCCCAGCTGCATCACCGCCACGCGGTCGCAGAGCTTGCGCACCACATGGAGATTGTGGGAGATGAAGAGGATACTCATACCATACTGGCTGTTCAGTTTTTTCAAAAGTTCAAGGATCTGGCCCTGCAGCGTGACGTCCAGCGCGGTGGTGGGTTCATCCGCCACCAGCAGGGAAGGCTTGGTGATAATGGCCGCGGCGATCATCACACGCTGCAGCATGCCGCCGGAGAGCTCGAAAGGATACTTTTCGTATACCTTTTCCACCTCGTCCAGTTCGGCGATTTCCATGGCCTCCAGCGCGGCGGCGCGGCGCTCCGCTGCCGTCATTTTCGTGTGGAGCCGCAGGCTCTCTTCCACCTGCTTGCCGATCTTTTGCAGAGGATCCAGCGCACTCATGGGCTCCTGAAAGATCACACCGATCTTCTTGCCCTGCAAGCGGCGGAAATCCGCGCCCCGCAGACGCAGCATATCCTCACCGTCCAGCAGGATCTCCCCTCTGCAATCGGCAATATTTCGGTCCAGAAGGCCCGAAAGCGCCATAGCAGTCACGGTTTTGCCGGAGCCGGATTCTCCCACGAGACCTAAAATCTCACCGTCAGGCAGCGTCAGATCGATGCCGCCCACCGCTTCACGGTCACGCGCATGAAATTTGATATGGAGATCACGGATCTCAACCATACTTTACTCCTTATACGCCCGCTGCAATCCTTCGCCCAGAAGGCCCACGCCCAGAATCAAAACCACGATCATACCTCCCACGCACAGCGCGTACCACGGTGCGAGGGTGAGATAGGACTGCGAGTCGGAGAGCATATAGCCAAGGCTGGATTCCGGCGGCTGCACACCGATATTGAGAAAACTCATGCCTGCTTCGGCAAGCACGGCATTATTAAAGCCGATGATCATAGCAGGCAGCAG
The DNA here is from genome assembly GCA_017396725.1 of Oscillospiraceae bacterium. The sequence goes on along the minus strand of JAFQLA010000205.1, from coordinate 1,252 downwards.
CGCCGGGAAGGTATTGGGCAGAATATGGCGGAACATGATCCGCCCGTGGGAGGCGCCCATGAGGCGGGCGCTTTCCACATAGTTCATTTCTTTCAGACTTGCAAATTCACTTCTTGTGATACGGGCAAAGCTGGGTATAAACACAATGCCCAGCGCAAGGATCATCTTATCCCTGCCAAAGCCCAGCATGCTGATAAGCACCAGCGCAAGAAGAATGCCGGGGAACGCGGCGATGGTATCGTTGACGCGCATCAGCGCCTCATCCACCCAACCGCCAAAATACCCCGTAAGAGCGCCCACAATGCCGCCTGCCACCACACCGATGGCAACCGTGCAGCCGGCAATGAGCAGCGTGGTGCTGCCGCCCTTAAGGGCGCGGCTGAAGATATCGCGGCCGAAATTATCGGTGCCGAAAAGATGGCGCAGAGAAGGCGGGTCGAAAATCGCCAGCGGATCCATGGCATTGGGATCGTAGGGCGTCCAGAAAAGGCTCAGGATCAAAAGCGTCAGCATGATGCCCGTTATGATGGCACCTGCTTTGAAATAAGCGTTTTTCTTCATCTTCCCCACCTCATTCCAGCCGCAGGCGCGGGTCGATGCGCTGATTGACAAGATCCGCCGCATAGTTGAGCACCATGACAACGGCAGCGATGATCACGATAATAGCCTGTGCCGTGGGCTGATCCTGATTGGAAATGCCCGCCAGCAGCAGCCGCCCCAAACCGGGGATGCCAAAGACCTGCTCCACCACGATGCTGTTGGCAACGATATCGGAAAAGGTCATAGCGAGGAAGGTGACTACGGGCAGGAGGGAATTTTTCAGCACATGTCCCCACAGAATGCCCGCAGGACTTCCACCGCGGCTATAGGCCGTGCGCACATAGTTTTCTTTCATCTGCGCGGCAATGGTACTGCGCAAAAGCCGCACCGTCATGGCGATGCGGGGAATGGCAATGGCAAGCGCGGGGAAAACAAGATAGGTCATATGGGCAGCGGCATTTTCCTCGTAAGCAACATAGCCGCCGGGGACAAACCACTTAAAGACCGTTCCGAAAAGATAGCTGATGAGAATACCCATAAAGAAGGGCGGAATGGACATGGCCACCTGATTGACCGTGGTGATAAAGCCGTCCGCCTTCTGCGCGGGACGGGTGGAAAAGAGAATACCCAGCGGCAGCGACAGCGCCACGATAAAGATAAATGCCATGGCGCTCAGCCGCAGCGTTATGGGCAGTTTTTCTCCAATAAGTTG
>JAFQLA010000204.1 GCA_017396725.1 Oscillospiraceae bacterium | reverse complement strand
GTGAAGAAATCTTCTTTCAGTTCCAGCGCCTCGCAAATGGCGGCAAGGTCGCCCACGGTGGGGGCAACATCACCCGTTTCCCACGCGATGACGGTTTTTGCGTCCACCATCAGTTTTTCGGCAAGGGCGTTGGGGGTCATATGGCGGGCGATGCGCTCTTTGGCGATGGCCTGCCCGATTCTCTTTTCATTCATAAGCGGTTCCTCGTTTTGGGATTTTCTCTATTGTATCACGGGTTTTGCCCGCTTTCAATGCTGATATCGGTGTAGTACCATTCCAGGATCTGGCGGTAAGTGAGACCCTGAGAAGCAAGGGTGTTGGCGCCGTATTGACTCAGCCCCACGCCGTGGCCATATCCTTGGGTGCGGAAAACGAATTCTCCCCCCTCGTAGGCGGCGGTAAAGGTGGTGGAGCGAAGATCCAGCGCGGTGCGAAGGGCCGTTCCCGAAATGGCGGCGCCGCCGATCGTCAAAGTTGTGACGCCGCCGCTTTCCGAAAGGGTCATATCTCCCAGCCAGGTGTCGGCAGGGGCGGAAAAGTCAGCGCTGTCGGCAATGGGAGCAAGGGCGGCTTTCAGCTCCGCGGGGGTGAAGGATACTTCCGCGGTGAAGTTGGGCACCGTATCCTCTCCCTCGGGGCTTTCCACGCTCTTTAAGTAGGGCAAAGACGAGAGCCACACTTCCCCCACATCCTTGGTGCGGCCCGCGGAGGAGGAATGGAAAGCGGCGAGGATGGGCTCGCCCTCATAGAGGATCACTTCCCCGTCGGTTTCGTACACGGCTTTTTGGATTTTGGATTCATAGCGGGCGGCGTCATCGCCCCAGTTTTGGGCGGCTTTTTCCGCCGTGATAAAGGCCTGACAGCATGTGGAATCGGCGCAGATATCCGCCGAAGCATGCTTGGGAGAGGTGAGCTGATAGCGGGTGAAGGTGCGGGCGGCTACCGCCTGCGCCTTCAGCGCCTCCAATTCAAAGGAGGCGGGCATTTCCGCCCGCACCACGCAGCAGAGATAGTCCTGCATGGTCATCTCCGTGGGGGTATCGCCGATGAGAACGGTGATGGTCTCCGCCCCGTCGGTTTTCGATGGCGGGGCGATGAACACCTCGTCCTTTTGGGGGGCGAAGGGCGTTTTGTCCTCAGCGAGGAGGTAAGGGATGAAAAAGAGGAAAAAGGCGGCCAGCAGGCCTGCCGTCACCTTCCATCTCATGTTCTCACCTCCTTGGGGATAGTTTATGACTTGTCCGCCTCCGTTATGACGGCGCTGCAGGGGATATCGCCCAGGTGGGGGCAGATGTCCCGCCCCAGACGGGCGGGGTCGGCAACGAGCGCCAGCTTATCTTTGCGCGCAAGGCGCTTGATGGCATATTCAAAGCGGCTGGCGGCGTTGCGATCCTCCGTTTCCCACGCGGCCCGCAGGGCGCGGAAGGGGTTGGAGCGGGTGTACTTGGCGCATTTGGGGCCCCGGGAGGCGTGCTCTTCCATGCGGCGGCGGAGATCGGGGGTGATACCGGTATAGAGGGCGCCGTTTTCACACTCAATGATGTAGATATAATACATAGCCACTCTCCTTTGCCGCGCTTTCCCCTATTGTACCGCAGATTTATGAATAAAAAAAGCATTTGCGGAACGCAAAGAATTAAAATCGTTTTTCGCGGCGACATGTACGGCACGAAAAACACTTCTCGCGAAGCGTGCGTGCGACCTGTGGGAGTGCGCGAAGCGGAGTGCAAAAAAATCAAAGGACATCCTCGCAAAGCGATGAATGTCCTTTGAAGTTTAAATATACTGCACTACGGGGATCACCATGGGGGAGCGCTTGGTGTTCTTGAAAAGATAGCTGCTGACAGCCTGCCGCACAACGCCCTTGATCTCACCCACATCGTGGCTGCGCTTGCGAAGCACCGGTTCCACCGCCGCCATGGCAAGCTCGCCCAGCTCGGTGAGAAGATCGCCGGATTCCTTCACATAGATAAAGCCGCGGGTCACGATCTCAGGCTCCATCATCAGCTGGCCGCTGAGGGTGGAAAGGTTCAGAATCACCACCACGATGCCGTCTTCGGCCATCTTCTTTCGGTCACGCAGGACCACTGCGCCCACATCGCCTACGCCACTGCAGTCCACCATCACATCGCCGGC
>JAFQLA010000203.1 GCA_017396725.1 Oscillospiraceae bacterium | reverse complement strand
CGGTACCGTAGCGGGTGATATCCTGGGCGATGACGATCAGCTCCTTCACCCCGGCAGCCGCCAGCTCCTGTGCCTCGGCGATGACCTTGTCCATGGGGCGGCTGCGGTACTTGCCCCGCAGCTTGGGGATGATGCAGAAAGCGCACCAGTTGTCGCAGCCCTCGGCAATGCGGAGGTAGGCATACCACGGCGGTGTGGACAAAATACGGGGCCCGCCCTGTTCAGCGGTATGAATGTTGCCCAGATGGCAGGGACGCAGCCCCTGCTCCATCACCTCATCGATGGCGGCGGCGATGTCACCATAGCTGCCGGTACCCAGAATTCCATCCACCTCGGGCAGCTCATCGGTCACCTCGCTCTGGTAGCGCTGGGTCATGCAGCCGGTGACGAGGATCTTCTGCAGCTGACCCTCGTTTTTCAGCTCCGCCATGCGCAGGATATTCTCAATGGCTTCCTCGTTGGCACTGGAGAGGAAGCCGCAGGTGTTGATGACCGCCACGTCCGCCCCCACGGGATCCTCCGTAAGGATATGGCCCGCCTCACGGCACAGAGCCATCATCTGCTCGCAGTTGACTACGTTTTTGGCGCAGCCAAGGGAAATAAAATGAATCTTATAGGGCATATTTTGCCTCCTTTTCTGCCGCCAAATGGCAGGAAAATGGTAGTGCTTCTATTTTTGTGGAACACGGGGAGGACTTACTCCTCCTCCAGCTCCGCATAGCGCCGCAGGGCGCTTCTGACTTCGCTCCATGAGAATCCCCGGCGGAGCAGACCGTCGCTGACGCGCTTGAGTTCCTTCGGATCGCTGAGATCCCCCCGGCACTTCTTCTGAATGAGCGCGTCAAGGATCTCTGCGCTCTCCGGCAGTTCCTCCAACGCTTCATCCCAAAGTTCCCGGGGTACGCCGCGGTGGCGCAGCTCCTCCTTCACCCGGGCAGCGCCGTAACCCTTGCCGCCGTAGTGGCGCACCAGCACGGCGGCATAGGCCGCGTCATTGACCGCGCCGATATCCTCCAGCCAGTCCGCCGCGGCCCGGGCATCGGCTTCCTGCGCGCCTTTTCGCACCAGGCGGCGCTGCAGTTCCTGCTTGGACAAAGCCCGGCTGCCGATCATATTGGCTGCGGCCGCCTTTGCGGAAGAGGCCTTGACCGAAGCCTGTATCTCTTCCAGCTGCGCCTCGTCCAGTTCCATGCCGGGGCGCAGGCCAAAACGCAGCAATTCCTCCTCCGTAACACGGAGGAGGCTGCTGTCTTCCAGCTTCACAAGGAAGCGGCCTTTTTTACGTTCTGACGGTTTGACTTCTTCGATCCGCATCATCAAATGCCTCGCAAGGTTTCGCCGCCGCAGCGGCATTCAGCGCAAAGCGCTTACAATAAAGTCACTTACTTAAACCTTGACACCATCGCGAAACAACGTTTCGCACAAAGTTTTCTTTTGTTTACTTTTCTTTTTCAAAAGAAAGTCTTTCGCTTTCTCGCTTATTTAAGCTTAAGCCCCACCGCGAAACAACGTTTCGCGTAAAGTTTTCTTTTGTTTACTTTTCTTTTTCAAAAGAAAAGTAAATCAGTCCTCGTCATCGAAATCATCCGCGGACACATCCACCGCGCGGCCTGCGGCCTTGGCGGCGATCTGGGACTGGCTGCTCATGAGTTTGAAGAAGTCCCGGCGGATAGCGGCCTCCAGGCCGTCGGCCACATCGGGGTTGTCCTTCAGATACTGCTTGGCGGCGTCGCGACCCTGACCCAGACGGGTCTCGCCCATGGCGAACCAGGAGCCGGACTTCTGCACCAGATCCAGCTTCACACCCAGATCGATCAGCT
>JAFQLA010000202.1 GCA_017396725.1 Oscillospiraceae bacterium | reverse complement strand
CTGAATGCCGGCGCCTCCACTGCAGTCACTACCTGCAATGGTCAATGCTGTTTTCATTTTCATTGTTTTTTTACTCCTTTCGTTTTTCAGCATTGTTTTGTATAGCGGCATAAGGTGGTGCCCCCAATCTGCCGCTTGAAGCCTGCGGCTGACTTCAGCCCAAGCAAACTTCTAAAATGATGCCTTGGATCATGTTTCGAACAAGGTCTTTACCCGCTCTTTTAAAAGGGCGGTGGTTTTTTCAATATCCTCCGCCGCGAAAATGGCGGATACCACGGCAACACCGGAAACGCCGCTTCCCTTGATCTCACAGACATTGTCATAGTTGATGCCGCCAATGGCCACGGCGGGAATGGAAACGCAGGCGATGATCTCACGCAGCTGCGCGTTGGTGATCCGCACCGCGGCGGTTTTTGTGGGGGACGGAAATACCGCGCCAACCCCCATATAGTCAGCCCCGGCAGCTTCGGCGGCTTTGGCCTGTTCCACCGTTTTGCAGGTAGCGCCGATGATAAAATCGGCGCCAACACGCCTGCGTATCTCTTCTACGGGCGCGTCCTCGATGCCTACATGGACGCCGTCGGCCCCGCTTTTGAGGGCCACTTCCACATTGTCGTTGATAATGAGGGGCACATGGTATTTGCGGCACAGCTCACGGACCTCAATGGCCAGAGCAACGAAGCGTTCCTCATCCAGATTCTTTTCCCGAAGCTGAATGATGGTGGCGCCGCCTTTGAGCGCAGCTTCGATCTGTTCTGAAAAGGTCTCCTTCCCGCCCCGGACTCTATCTGTCACGGCGTAGAGCAGCAGCATATTTTTGTTGAATTTCATCTCATCCCTCCATGGTTTTCAAAAGCCCCGCTGCATCCTCAGTTACCATGAGGCTGCTCATAAGGCAGGCGCCCGCGGCGCCCGCGTTACGCACCAAGGCGATATTTTCGGCGTTGATCCCGCCGATGGCGTACACCGGGATATCCACAGCGGCGCACACATTTTGTAAAAAGTCCGTTCCCCTGCCGGCAAGGCCCTTTTTGCAGTCCGTTTCAAATACATGCCCCGCGGTAATATACGTGCAGCCCAGAGCCTGCGCCTCCAGCGCCTCCTCCACGCTATGGCAGGAAGCGCCGAGGATGGTAAAGGGCGCCTTTTCTTTTGGCAAAAGCTCCCGCAAAAGCGCTAGCGGCAGATGCAGGGCCTCCGCACCCAGAGCAACAGCCGCATCCGCAAAACTGTGCAGGATGCACTTTACGCCATACTGCTCACAGATCTCCATAACCGCCGCCGCCAAAGCCATATACTCCGTCGGCTCCATGTCCTTTTCCCGCAGCAGGATCCCCGCTACGCGGCACTGAGCGATCCGCCGGATCCTCGTGAGGAGATCCTCCCGGCAGAGCTTTCGGTTGGTGACACAAAGAATATCAGACATAGACATAATCGTTCAGGACCGGCTGCAGCCCTTCGCCGGACATATCCTTGTACATGGTTTCAAAGCTGCGGTCATCGTCGATCTCGAACTGCTCATCGCCCTTGGCGGCGTCATCT
>JAFQLA010000201.1 GCA_017396725.1 Oscillospiraceae bacterium | reverse complement strand
TGTGGGTCAGTTCAGCCAGGGGGTTGGTCTGGTCCATGAACTGGCTCAGAGGGCTGGAACCGAAGAATTCCTTGATGGCAGCCGTTACAGGGCGGATATTGATGAGGCTCTGAGGCGTCACAATGTCCAGATCCTGAATGGTCATGCGCTCACGGATAACGCGTTCCATGCGGCTAAAGCCGATGCGGAACTGGTTCTGCAGCAGCTCGCCTACGCAGCGCAGACGGCGGTTGCCCAGATGGTCGATATCGTCGCGGGTAACGAAACCGGCGGCGAGAGCATTCATATAGTTGATGGAAGCGAGGATATCATCGATGATGATGTGCTTGGGAACGAGATCGTCCACATGAGCCTTGATCTGCTCGATGAGTTCTTCGCCGGAGTACTGGCTCAGCAGCTCCTGCAGCACTTCATAGCGTACGCGTTCCTTGATGCCGCACACTTCGCGGGGATCGAAGTCCACAAAGCGGTCCATATCGCACATGTGGTTGGAGAACACCTTCATGGGTGCGCCGTCCACGGAAATGGTCACTTCGTTGACGCCGATGGCATCCAGTTCGCGTGCTTCGTCGCGGGTCAGGACATGGCCTTCGTCGAAGAGGATCTCGCCGGTAGCGGGATCGGACACGGGGTAGAGCAGCTTCTGGCCGCCCAGGCGTGCCCACAAAGCCAGCTTCTTGTTGAACTTATAGCGGCCTACGATGGAAAGATCGTAACGGCGGGGATCAAAGAAGAGGTTGTTGATCAGGGTCTCGCCGGCTTCTACCGTGGGAGGTTCGCCGGGACGCAGCTTGCGATAGATCTCCAGCAGAGCTTCTTCATAAGTCTTGCAGGGATCGCGTTCGATGGTGGCCACCATGCGGGGGTCATCGCCGAAGCGTTCAAGGATCTCAGCATCGGTCTTGAGGCCCAGTGCGCGCAGCAGGCAGGTCACGGGCAGCTTACGGTTCTTATCGATACGAACGGAGAATACTTCGGAAGTGTCGGTCTCATATTCCAGCCAGGCGCCGCGATAAGGGATCACGGTGGAGGTCAGGAGAGGCAGGTCGGTCTTGAGGTCGATCTCCTTGCCGTAATAGATGCCGGGAGAACGGACGATCTGGGAAACGACAACACGCTCAGCACCGTTGATAACAAAGGTACCGGATTCGGTCATGAGGGGGAAATCGCCCATGAAGATTTCCTGTTCCTTGATCTCTTCGGTCTCCTTGTTGCGAAGGCGAACGCTCACCTTCAGAGGAGCAGCGTACGTTGCGTCGCGTGCCTTGCACTCTTCCACATTGTACTTGGGTTCCTCGTCCATCTTATAGTCGATGAACGAAAGTTCCAGGTTGCCTGCATAGTCGGTGATGGTCGCTACATCAGCGAACACCTCATGCAGACCGGTCTCCAGGAACTCGCGGTAGGACCGCTTCTGGATCTCGAGGAGATTGGGCATAGCCATGATCTCTTCGTGACGCGCGAAGTTTTTGCGAAGGGTTTTGCCGTAGTACTTGTCCTTCATCACTCACTCTACCTTTCTTTTCCGAACTGAAAGCCAACCGGCTTAATATACTCTCATAGTTTCGACACACTCGGCGAGGTTGTTAAATTCTTCCCTCCTCATCTTGCGTGTCCTTGTCGAAAGTGCTATACTTGCTTTAGTGATTAAAAGGGGATATAAGCCCACTATTGAACATAATCGACTTATTCTATCATCTCACATTTTATATGTCAAGTGTCTGTCTGCAATTTTTGCAGACTATTTTTTTTACAAAAAAAGGGAGCAGGCTTTTCGCCTGCTCCCTTTTCAATTTCTTCAGATCATTCGGTCACGAAGAATGCACCGTCATGTTCTTCGTAGAATTCGGGCTCTTCTTCCTTGCCCTTGAGCTTTGCAGCCACATTGTTCACAGCAGCGGTGATCTTATCCCACTGGGTGATCAGCAGGAAAGCCACAGCAGCCACAGCCAGAACGGCAGCTGCGATCTTCAGAATCAGTTTTACGGTATCGCTCATAGTAATAGCCTCCTGCATACATATTGGTAAGTATATTGTAATATATCTACGCGGAAAAAACAACCCCGTTTCTTCCATGTTTCTTCAAATTTCGTCACAAAACGGCCATTTATCTCAATCCAGCTCCCGCACCGCTTTTTTCAATCTTCCCACATACGCAGGCGCCGCGGACAGAGAATCCACACCCATAGCAAGGAAGGTTTCGCACAGTTCCGTATCCGCCGCCATATCGCCGCAGATACAAACAGGGATCCCCGCTTTGCGGGCAGCATCCGCTATGGCCTTAACAGCCTTAAGTACCGTCGGGTGGCGGGGATCGCAATCCTCCGCCATTCTGTCCACACCCAAAAGATACTGGGAAAGATCATTGGTGCCGACAGAAAAGAAATCTGCCAGCCGGGCAAACTCATCCACCCGTGCCGCCGCCTCTGCCGTTTCCACCATCATGCCCAAAGGCATGTCCGCGTCATAGGGGATGCCCTGGCTTGCCAGCTCCTCCCGCACCGCGCGGCAGTGTTCCTTCGCCTGGCGCAGTTCCTCCGGTGAGGAGACCATGGGAAACATCACCAGAACCTTTCCGTAAGCGGAAGCGCGGTAGAGTGAACGCAGCTGCGTGCGGAAAAGCTCGCCCCGCCTCAGAGATATACGGATCCCCCGCGCGTCACTTTCACCGGAAAGTCCCAGATACGCAGCGCTCTTGTCGCCCCCCAGATCTGCCGTGCGGAATACAACAGGCTTACCTCTGAAAGCTTCCGCCGCCTCACGGTAACAGGCAAACTGCATCTCTTCATCGGGGCAGCTGTCTTGCTGCAGGTAGAGAAATTCCGTGCGGTAAAGGCCCACGCCCTCCGCGCCGCTCTGCACCGCCGCGGCAAGATCTTCCCCGCCGCTGATATTGGCAAGAATGCGGATGCGGCGGCCGCTTTGCGTCTCCGCAGGCAGGTCTTTGCAGGCGGCAAAAAGCTCTTCGTGCATTTTGCGCTCTTCCAGCTTTTCCAACGCCGCTTTGCGGGCAATCTCATCCGGTTCCGCCGTTACCTCGCCCGCTTCCCCGTCCATAAACACTTCGCAGCCGTCACGCAGAGCAAGAAACTCCTCGCCCAGACCCACGATCATGGGGATAGCCTTGATCCGTGCCAAAACCGCCGCATGGGAATTGCCGGTGCCGCCTGCACAGAGGAGGCCTTTTACTTTTCTTTTATCCAAAGCAAGAATATCCGCCGCGGCAAATTCCTTTGCCCCAAGGATACACTCTTCTTCGCAAAAAACACCGGGATCTTCTTCAGGAGAAAGCGCGGAAATCAGATGCTTTTCCAACTCGCGGATATCCTGACCGCGGGCTTTCATATAATCATCCTCCAGCGCTTCAAAAAGCGCAGCCTGACGCGCGGCCGCATCGGAGACCGCCGCTTTGGCGCCAAGTCCTTTTTCAAGGATCCCGCGGCGCATATCCTCTTGCAGCTCTTCATCCCGCAGCATCAGCGCATGGGTCTCAAAAAGCGCAGCCGCCTCTTCGCCGAGGCTCTCTTCTCTCGCTTTTTCCGCCAAAGCTTCCAGCTTCGCTTCCGCCGCTTTGCAGGCGGATTCCAGACGCAGCAGTTCCTCTGCAGGCGTCTTTGCGCTGCGCTCCGCCTTTTCCGGCATCCGGCACAGCCGCAGCCTACCCAGCGCCGCGCCGCCGCAAGCCGCTCTTCCCTTGAAGTTTTTCATAGAAGCCTCTCTCCTTTCGGAGTCTTTTGCAAAGGCCCCGGATGCCAACAGGTATCCGGGGCCGATGGATCAAATTGGGATCAACCCTGATAGCCTACCTCGTCAGCAAGCTCACGGTCGATGATGATAGTTGCGTTGGGATGCATCTTCAAAACGGATGCAGGGATCTCGCCGGTGACAAAATCATCCATGATCAGGCGCTTGATGGCATATGCCTTGCCCTTGCCGCTGGCAACCAGCACAGTGCTCTTTGCCTTCATAATGTCGCCTACACCCATGGTGATGGCACGGGTGGGTACTTCTTCCTTGCTGGCAAAGAAGCGGGCATTTGCTTCGATGGTGCTCTCATCCAGCGTTTCGGCGTGGGCGCCGGCAACCAGATTGGCAGAGGGTTCATTGAAGCCGATATGACCGTCTACGCCGATACCCAGAAGCTGAATGTCGATGGGGCGGCCTTCTTCCAGCTTTGCCTTGAAAATGCGAAGGGTCTCTTCCTCGTCGCCGATACCGCTGGCAACGAAGGTACGGGACTTATCGATATCCACCTTGTTGAAAAGGTTTTCATCCATGAAATAGCGATAGCTCTGGGGATGCGCGGGATCAAGACCCACATATTCATCCAGATTCACGCTGCAGGCCTTGGCGAAGGAAACTTCCTTGGCTTCCACGGCAGCGGCCAGCATCTCATAAATGGGAACTACGGTACCGCCGGTGGCAAGACCCAGCTTGGATTCGGGATCTGCCTTGAGCTGTGCGATGATCATATCCGCGGCAACGCGGCAGGATTCGGTATAGTCCTTGGTAACGATAACTTTCATATACTGATTCACCTCTGATATTATTTCATGCTGATTCTATGGGAAATATTGCGGCGGCATACCCTGATCTTTCAGGACATGCGGCACAAGAGAACATCGCACAGTGATCCTTCTCTTCTCACAGCTGCAGCCTCTCTGTTTTGCGGTCACCCGCATATTTGTCAGCTGCATCACGCATCTGCGGCTACGGGAGAGCTCCCGCCGAATTTTCGATTCTCTCTCCTCCTCGTCATCCTGCTCTGCGGCAGGCACTGGCGCTTCGTGATGGTTTTGCCCATGGTCCTCCTTTCCTTCTGTGCGGTGATATTATATCACAGCTGCAAGCAAGATACTATCCCTTTCCCACAGTTTTTTGCCCCGGCACATCATTTTGTGTTTTCATAAAAAAACGCCTGCCGCAAAGCAGGCGTTTTTTATGAAATTTTCAAAAGAAAAAAGAGGCAGCTTTCGATCCCTCGCTCAGCTCGTGGAGCAGCATAACATCAAAAAACTCCAGAAGCCAGCCTGCCACCAGCAGCACCGCCGCGCATTCCAGAATACCCAGCATTGCGCCGCCCAGCTTATCCACCCAGCCGATAACGGGAAGCTCCACCGTAAAGTGGAGGGCATTTTTCAGCAGGGTAAGGAGAAGATATAAGAGCGCAAAGCCCAAAATGCGGATGGTCCAGCGCACAACGGTTTCCGTCAGCCGATACGCCGTTTCGAAGGCGGCAGCAAAAACAGCAACACGGACATCTTCCGCCTCCTCACGGAGCCCCACGCCTGCGCTTTGCAGCTTCTCCCGCTGCTCCGCGGTCAAGAGCTCAGCGGCGCTTTGCCCCACCTTTTGGGCAAAGTCGGCAAAAACCTCCTCCAGTTCACCCAGCTTTTCCCCGATCTTCCAAAGGGGCTCGGGAATGAGTTCTTTTACTTTTCCCCCGATGACATCCGCCTCAGCGGAAAGGTTCAGTTCGTCCTGCAGTTCCGCAAGATTCTCCTGCAGATTTGCCACTACTTTATCTTCCACCTTGGGATAGATGGCCTCCGTGACCGCAGGCGTCAGCACATTGGAGAGGATCACTGCGCCGATGATGGCTGCCACCACTACGATCAGCGGCATGATGCATTTATAAAGGCCTTTGCCCCATTTTGTAATGGCGCTGATCAGAAAGACCACGCCCACCGCGATATCCATCGCCAATGCCGTATCCATGGTTTCCTCCAAATCTTGCTTTAAGACTGTTTTTCCAGCAGCACTACACTTTCCACATGGACCGTGCCGGGGAACATATCCACCGCGGCAGCGCGTTTTGCCGCATAGCCATGCTCAGCAAAGCGCTTTACATCCCGGCCAAGGGTGGCAGGGTCGCAGGAGACATAGACCACCCGCTTGGGGTCCATAGCGGCAACCGTGCCGATCACATCTTCCGCAAGGCCCTTTCGGGGCGGATCCACGCAGACCACATCGGGCCGCAGGCCGTCCTTTTGCAGCTTGGCAGCAATATCGGAAGCATCCCCGCAGAAAAAGGACGCGTTTTTCACGCCGTTTCGCTCCGCGTTCTTTTTGGCGTCTTCAATGGCTTCAGGCACGATCTCCGCGCCGATGACCTTCCCCGCGGCTTTGGACATAGCAAGGGTAATGGTACCCGTGCCGCAATAAAGATCCAGCACGGTTTCCTCGCCCGTAAGGCCCGCGTATTCCACAGCCTTACCGTAAAGCACCTCCGCCTGATCGCGGTTGATCTGATAGAAGCTGGGCACGCTGAGGCGGAAAGTAAGACCGCAGAGGGTATCTTCCAGCCGATCCTCACCCCAGAGGGTGCGGTAGCTGTCCCCAAGGATCACATTGTTGCGCTTGCGGTTCACACCCAGCACGATACCCACCGCTTTGGGGCAGGCTGAGCGCAGCATGGAAACAAGTTCCTTTTCCGCCGGCAGCTTATCGTCCGCGGCCAGGATGCAGATGAGGCTCTCGTCCTTTTGACTGCTGCGGACGTAGACATGGCGCACAAGCCCGCGGCCCGTTTTTTCATCGTAACCCGGCACGCGGTATTCCTGCATCCAGCGCCGTACGGCACCTGCTGCCGCGTCTGCCTCTTCTTTCTGGATGAGGCAGCGGTCAATATCCGTCACCTCATGGGTGCGGGCGCGGTAAAATCCCACCTTTCCGTCGGGAGAGACAGGGTACTGGCTCTTGTTCCGGTAACCCAGACAGTTCTTTGCCCCCAGAATCTCCTCCACTTCCACCTCTGTGCCGCCGAGACGGCGCAGCGCCGTCTGCACGCGGCCGCGCTTGGCCGAAAGCTCCTCTTCATAATCCATGTGGCGGAAATCACATCCGCCGCAGCGGCCGAAATAGGGGCAGTCGGGATCCTTGCGGTGCGCCGAAGGGGAAATAAGGCGCTCCACCTTGGCAAAGGCCGTATTCTTCAGCACCTTCAGTATCCGTACTTCGCAGAGCTCGTCTTTCAGCGCGCGATGCACAAAAACCACCTGACCGTTGATGCGGGCAATACCCAGCCCTTCGCTGGAATAATCTTCGATCCGCACGCGGTGGATCTCATTTTTCTTCAGTTCCGTCATACTCTCTCCTTCAGGTGGCTCTCCCGCCCGCCGTATTGATCAGAAATTCCACTTTTCCACAAGCCGCCTCAGTTCTTCCGCAAAGGCTGCAAGACTCTTGTTGTCCCGACCGCGGCTGAGGCGAATGAGTGACACAAGAAGCTCGCCCACTGCAACAAGGCGCTCGTAAGCGGAAGAGGACTTGGGCCC
>JAFQLA010000200.1 GCA_017396725.1 Oscillospiraceae bacterium | reverse complement strand
TCCGCCCCAACAGATAATCTACGCTGACACCGTAGAAATCCGCCAGTTTGTGCAGCACGGATACAGGAACATTCAACTTGCCTAATTAATAGTCAGAATATGTGGTCTGGTGAACCTGTAAATACTCAGCCACTTTCTTCTGTGCCAAATCGCGGTCTTCCCGTAAATCACGGATCCTGTTTTCATACATAATCAATTCCTCTTGGGATACGGTTTCATCTCATCTGTCCGGCCCAACAGATAATCTACGCTGACGCCGTAGAAATACGCCAGTTTAATAATCGCATCCACGGGATAATTCAAAGTGCCGATCTCATACTGAGAATATGTGTTTTGCTTAATATGGAGATATTCCGCAATTTCTCTTTGCGTATATCCTCTGTCAATTCTCAAATTGCGGATGTTTTCAAACTTTAAAACTTCATATCGCATATTCATCACCCGCAACCACCATATAATATCTCAAAATAAGATATTGCTATTTATCTTGTTTTAAGATATTCTGTTGTTGAGGAGATGATGTTATGCCTGATTTTGAAAAACTGTACTTCCAATTGTTCGCTGCCACGGCGGATGCCATGGAAGCTATAGAGCGCATGGATTTCGGCACCGCCCGCGAGGTACTCATCCGCGCGCAGCAAAAATGCGAAGAAGCGTATATCGCCGAAGAATAAAAGCGTGAGATGCACAAGCACCTCATGCTTTTTTATTTTCTCCGTATAAAAACTTTCCTTTCCGCCCATACTTTCCCATAGAGACCCCATCACTTCGGCTGCGCCGCAGGCCGACTCAACCGCGGCAGCCGCGTTTTGCGGACGAAAGGAACTACCATGGAATCCAAACCCAAGCGGGTCATTTCCGCGCTTTTCGGTTCACGAGGCTTATACATAGCCTCCGCCCTTGCCGTGCTGGCAGTGGGGGCGGCAGGCTATGCCGCTCTCTCCCCCGCGGAGACCGCACCTCCCGCTGACCTCTCTCTTCCCGCGGACGACAGGTTGGAAACCGTCGTTTCCGATGAGATCCCGCAGGATATTTCCGAAGACATTCCTCCCATCGAAGAGCCTGAGCCTACCCTCCCCGCCGCCGCGCCGCAGGACGTGGAGCTGCCTGAAGTTCAGGTGGAGCCTGAGGCCCCCATTCTCATCCTGCGTCCGTTGGATGGCGAAGTGGTGGCCGCTTTCAGCATGGATACCCTTGTCTACGATGTTACCATGGAGGATTGGCGGGTGCATAACGGCATCGACATTGCCGCAAATCTTGGCGCGGAAGTCTGCGCCGCCTGCAGCGGCACCGTTCTTTCCATCAAGGATGATGCCCTCATGGGCATCACCGTCACCGTAGAAGGGCAGGACGGCTGCGTCACCACCTATGCCAATCTCGCCGCCGATCCTCCCGTTGCCGCGGGAGACGCTGTTGCCGCGGGGCAGGTCATCGGTCTTGTGGGCGCCACCTCCAAGGCAGAAGCCGCCGCGCCGCCGCACCTGCATTTTTCTGTTTGGCAAAACGGGAAAGCGGTGGACCCTGCGGAATACCTTTCTCACTGATACCTCTCTTCTTTTTCATTTTTCTCCTCAACGGGAAAAGGACGGGCAGTTTTGCCCGTCCTTTTCCTGTATATGCATAAAATCAATTGGCTTTGAGGATTTCGCCGCTGCCGGGTTTGGCCAGAACCACGCCGTCCTTCATCACGACTTCGCCGCCCTTAACGGTGCAGACGCACTTGCCCTTAAGGGCCTTGCCTTCAAAAATAGTGTAGTTGGTGTTGCCTGCGATCTTGTCCTTACCGTAAGTCCATTCCGCATCGGGATCAAACACGGCAAAGTCGGCATCGCTGCCCACCTGAATGACGCCCTTGCGGGGATAGATATTGTAGAACTTGGCGGCATTGGTAGCGGTCACGCGGGCAAAATCGTTGAGGGAGATATCCCCCGTTGCCACCATTTCGGAATAGACATATTCCATACGGGTCTGGGCGCCATCCACACCGCAGGGGATGGTGCAGTAGGTCTTGCCCCGCTTATGCTCTTCGAGATAGGAGCAGTGGTCGGTGGAGATCATATCCATGCAGCCCTTCTTCACCGCCTCACGGATGCTTTCGCGGTGGCTCTTTTCGTGGAGGGGAGGATTCATGGTATAGAGGCAGCCGTTTTCGCCTGCCATATCGTCCACGGTGAATTCCATGTAATGGGGGCAGGTTTCGATATAGAAATTGGGGTTGCCTGCTTCCCGCTCGCGAAGCTCGCAGACATCCTTGGTGCTGACATGGGCGATACAGACCTTGCAGCAGGTTTCGTTGGCAAGGGAGAGCACATTTTCCGATGCGATGCGCTCGCAAACGGCGGGACGGGTCTTATCAAAGGCGGTCATATCCGCTTCATCTCCATCGTAGCGGGCGCGGAGATTATCGATGATGCTCTTTTCTTCGGCATGGATCAAAATGCCGCCGCGGCCTGCCACCTTCTGCATAATGGCGCGGAAATCGCCGGG
>JAFQLA010000199.1 GCA_017396725.1 Oscillospiraceae bacterium | reverse complement strand
GTGGGATAGGACGAGCACAGGCTGGTGGCTATATTTGGAATTATTGTGATGGCATAAAAAAAGAGTGACCTCCGTACGGAAGTCACTCTTTTCATTTTTCCAGTTCTTCTGCCAGCTTTGCCGCGAAAACACGGTGGCCCTTTTCCGTGAAATGCACGCCGTCAAAGGTCATTTCGATATCCCACGCGGAGGTATCGATAAACCGTACGCCCAGCCGCCGCGCCAAAGCCCTGAAGGACGCCGCCAAAGCCTTGGAATCGCGGATAAGCGCGGTTTTCCAGACCCACTCCCCATCCTGCATGGCAGGCGGCGCCAGCAGCGCCACGCGGCGCAGCTCCAGCTGCGAAAGGAAGGCTTCCATCCGCGCCGCCACCGTTTCCACATCGGCGCCCTGCAAAAGGTCGTTGCTCCCCAGCATGATGAGCACGAGATCGGCATCTCCAAAGTCAATGCCGCTTTTGGGGATACAGCGGCCGTTCATGCCGCGGTTCACCGTTTCGTGCCCCGTGAGCTTTGCCAAAAGATCCACCCAGCGGCTCTCTTCACCGTACCGATCGCCCACATAGCTGCGGGGATCGTAGCCATAGGTATTGGAATCGCCAAAGCAGATAATTTTCATAATTCACCGATCCTCGTTTTCAGCTTTAGAATCTTTTCTTCGATCTTTGCCATGGTTTCATAAAAGGCCTCGTCTCCCTGCCCGCTGGGATCGGCAAGACCCCAATCCTCACGGTAGGAGCAGGGCAGATTGGGGCAGGCCACATTGCACCCCATGGTGATGACGATATCCACCTCTCCCAAAGCGGAAAGGGGCTTACTGTACTGCGTAGCTTCCATATCGATGCCGTAAACCTGCTTCATGAGCCGCACCGCGTCGGGATTGATGCGGGGCACGGTCTCCGTTCCCGCGCTGCAGGAAATAAAGGCGTCCCCTGCCAGCTTTTTTCCCAAGGCTTCCGCCATCTGACTGCGGCAGGAGTTATGCACGCAGATAAAAGCTACCTTCTTCATTCCGCATCCTCCTTTTGGGGAGCCGTATGGAAAAGGGCAAAAACAAACTGCTTTTCAAATTCCTCCACCGCCGCGTGGCTGATCTTCCGCCACGGAAGGAGCATATCAAAGGCGTGGACGCCTGTGGGATACACATCCGCATGGGCCGCCACACCTGCTTTTTTCAGCCCCTCCACATAGGCAAGCGTTTCGCTGTAAAAAGGCGCTCTATCCCCCACAAAGGTATAGCAAGGCGGGAGATTTTCATAGCTTTCCGCCCGTGCGGGAGCGGCATAAGCAGGGATCTCCCCTGCCACATTGCGCAAATAGAGCTTCCATGCCGCGCGGTTGCGCCTGGAGTTCCATGTGATGCCGTGGTTATCGCGGTTGGATTCCGTCTCCCGGTCATCGATCATGGGATAAAGGGGCATCTGGAAGGAGATGTTCACTTCCCCCTTGTCCCGCGCGTAAAGGCACAGCGCCGCCGTCAGCCCGCCGCCCGCGCTCTCGCCGCCCACCATCAGGCGCGTATCGTCCACACCCAGCTTTGATGCGTGGTTTTTAAGATACAAAAGCGCGGCGTAGCAATCCTCAAGGGCCGCGGGATAGGGCGCCTTTCCCGCAAGTCGGTACTCGGGGCAAACCACCACCGCGCCGAACTTTTTGATAAGGCCCACCGCGCGGGACATGTGCGCCATGTAAGTGCCGCCCACGGCGTATCCGCCGCCGTGGAGCCACAAAATGCCGGGCGCCTTTTTCTCCCGCGCCTTTTTGCTCCGCAGGACCAAAAGCTTCATCTCACCCCAAGGCATCCGGATCTTTATGGAATCGGTTTGATACTCTCTCATCGCCGTCACCCCTTTATAAAGACATAGGTCTCTTCATCAGAGCGCGCCGCGTCAAAGCGGTAGCCAAGGCGGTCAAAGCCGCGGATCTCCTCTGCTGTTTTAGCGCCCTTTTCCGCAAGATAGCGCACAGCTTCCCCACGGGCCATTTTGCAAAGAGTGCCTTTTTCCATGATCTTGCCGTCCTTTTCCTCACCGAAAACGCAGGTGATGAAGCGGCAGCCTTTTGGCACATATCGTGAAACGCAGAGGCTATACTCCTTGCTGGCGAGATTCAAAACCGTGTCTGTTTCGGCATAGATATTCTCCGCTATCTTTGCACCCCAATATTCGTAAAGGTCTTTCGCTTCACATACTTTCAGCTTCGCCTGCATCTCAAGACGGTAGGGCGTCACCCCATCAAAGGGCCGCAGCACCCCGTAAAAAGCGGAGAGGATGCGAAGATGCTCTTCTATGTAGGCAAGCTCAAGGGCGGAAAATACGGAAGGCGCCATATACTGATAGGCGATCCCCTCGTAGGAAAAGACGGCAGGCGTCAATCCGGCGCGAAGATCCATGCTCCGCAGCCGCTCACAGTTGAGCTTTGCGATGGAATCGTTGCATTTCCAAAGCTTTTTTAATTCCACATCGTCCATGGCCCGCAATGTCTCTTTGATCTCCTCCGCCTGCATGAGAAAAACGGGCAGCTTTTTGGGAAGAAAGCTGTCCGTATCCACATTCATCTTTTTCGCGGGCGAGAGAATGATCCGCATCTTATTCTACCTCATAGGGCCATGTGTTGATGCCGCCGAATTCAAAAATATTGGTGTAACCGAGAGAAACCAGCTTGTCCGCCGCTTTTTTGCTGCGGTTTCCGCTGCGGCAATAGACAAGAACCATGGCGTCCTTATTGCCGATGACTTCCTTTGCCGTTTCTTCGGTAATAGAGCCCACAGGCAGCAGCACAGCGCCTTTGATGTGGAGCTCGTCATATTCTTCCTGCTCCCGCACATCAAGGATAATGGCGTCGCTGTACTCGTCCATCATTTTTCTGGCAGTCTCCTGAGATATCTGAGTGTAAGTCATAGTTGCAGTTTCACCTCCGCAGGCAGTTAAAATCATCAAAAAACTGAAAAAGAGCAGCGCAAGTTGCTTCATTTCTTACCTCTCCTTCTTTGGAAAAAAGGGACATCTCCCCCCAAGGCACTGGTTGTTCATACCGCAGCGGGAGCAGACGGGACGGCCCTTTTCCATCTCCACGCCCAGCTCATCTTTCACAAAGTCGATGGCGGCGAGGATGGCAAGATAGGAATCCCGCTTGCAGCACCGCGGCCCGCCCACTTCACCGATGGCGCAGAGCGCCTTACTCGTCATGGTGTTGGCAAGGCCCCACGTCTTATCCGTAAGGGGTGTGGCTTCGGTAGCGACAGAGAAAAAGATCCCCGTGCTGACGCCTGCGCCGCAGGCGCCCCAGAAACCGCAGGCGCCGCCGGGCACTTCCCTGCCACGGCTCTGGATCTCCAAAAGGGCGCTCTCCAGATCTCCCTTGCCGCCGGCATTATGATATGCCGTCATCAGCGCGGCCGCCACCATCACATGGTGCTCAGGGCCGTGCATATGGCAAAAAGGCAGGCTCATGAGCTTTTCCATAATGGCGATTGGGTCGCGGGAGGTCTCACCAAGGCACACGCCGATGATGCTGTCCATCCCCGCGGTGTGACACTCGCTGCAGACATAGTGACCCTCTACGCAGCGGGTCTTGCTCATCTCCTTTTTGCGGCAGATGGCGCATTCCATCTCCTCCGCCGTCAAGAGATACTCCAGCCGCGCTTTACAGATGAGACATTCTTCCATGGTCTCTCTCCTTAAATGAGGATGCCGTTGCAGTGGTCGATCTCGTGCTGAATGATCTG
>JAFQLA010000198.1 GCA_017396725.1 Oscillospiraceae bacterium | reverse complement strand
GTATTTCAAGGACAAATGGGATGCCTGCGGGGGAAAAAGATCCGGGCAAAACCGGATAAATCCCTATGGAACGCCGCCTAATGACCTTCCTCTTTTAATTTCTCTATTATCCTATAAACCCGCCGTCGATGGTCAGAACCTGACCTGTGATATAAGCGGCTTTTTCGGAGGCAAGGAATGCCGCCGCGCCGGAAATTTCCTCCGGCAGGCCCAGACGGCCCACAGGCGTTTCCTCTGCCAGCTGCTCCAAAGCGCCATCGGGCAGCGCATCCAGCATGTCGGTGCGGATCACGCCGGGGGCAATACAGTTGACGCGGATGCCGGAGGGAGCCAGCTCCATGGCAAGGGAGCGGGTGAGACCGATGAGAGCGTGCTTGGTGCAGGAATAGGTCACCTCGCAGGAGGCGCCCCGAAGCCCCCAGATAGAGGAAACATTGATGATGTTGCCCTCGTGCTCATGGAGCATATCGGGGAGGACGGCCTGAATGGTGTGGAAGGCGCCGTTGAGATTTACGCCGAAATAGCGGTTCCACATCTCGTCTGTAATATCCTGAAAAAGACACTGACCTGCAACGCCCGCGTTATTGACGAGGAGGGAGACGGGACCCCATTTTTCCTTGATTTTAGCGACCATTTCGTTTACGGCCTTGCGGTCGGAAACATCGGCCTGCGCGGTAATAACGGTGCAGCCCTCTGCGGTGAGCAGCTCTGCAAGCTCGGTGGCTTTATCTTTGCGCTCCAGGTAATTGATGCAGACGGCGTAGCCCGCGCGGGCAAGCTCGGTGGCGATGGCGCGGCCGATACCGCGGGAGGAGCCGGTGACAAGGGCGATCTTCTTCATGGTGAGGACCTCGTTTCTTTACGGTTCTTTTTTCTATCTTATCATGGAAAAAAAGGGCTGACAAGAAGGGAAAAAGAATTGTCATTTGCGTGCCAAACGATTATAATACACCTGACAGAAAAATTTAAAGGCGGTGCAAGCTTTGAAACTCAATCATGAAGAAGTAATGGCAGTGATCCCCCACAGAGATCCTATGCTCCTTATCGACGAGGTGAGCCATCTTGTTCCCGGCGAAGAGATCGTGGCGACCTTTTATGTAGATCCTCAGCGCGATATTTTCCGCGGTCATTTCCCCGGTGACCCCGTGCTCCCCGGCGTTTACACCGTGGAAGCTACGGCGCAGGCAGCAGATATCCTGCTTCTTTCTCTGGACCGTTATCACGGCAAGGTGCCATTGTTCCTCGGCATCAACAATGTCCGTTTCCGCAGAAAGATCGCCCCCGGCGACACCATTGAGATCCGCGCAAGCCTCCTTTCCGAACGTGTGGAAAAGGCCATTGCCACCTGCAGCGCTAAGGTGTATGTGGGTGAAGAACTGGCAGCGGAGACCGAAGTCACACTCGCAATGCGCTAAAAAGAAAAATCCCGATTTTTATCGGGATTTTTTGCTTTCACGGCAACCCTTTCCGCTGTTTTGCGTCTATAGGGGTGAAAAGCTTTTCCAAGGAGGTGATGAAAGTGGAAGATGGCAAGATCGTTGAACTGTACTGGGCAAGAGATGAAGAGGCTATCCCTGCCTCGCAGGAGGCCTACGGTGCTTATTGCCGCGCCATTGCGTGGCGGATCTTGAAGGTGGAGGAGGACTGTGAGGAGTGCCTCAGCGACACCTGGCTCAAAGCATGGCTTTCCATGCCGCCGCAGCGGCCGGATATTCTTTCCGCTTTCTTTGGCTGTATCACCCGCAATTTGGCCTTTTCCCGCTGGCGGGAGAAAAGAGCGCTGAAAAGAGCAGGAGACGAAACGGTGCTGGCGCTTTCGGAACTGAGCGAATGTGTCAGCGGCAGGGATGACCCTGTCTCGGAGATAGAGGGAAAGGAGCTGGAGGCGGCCATCAACCGCTTTTTGCGCTCCATCAGATCGCAGGAATGTGACATTTTCCTTCTGCGCTATTATCATGTGTATTCGATCTCAGCCATTGCTTTGCGATTTTCCATGAAGGAAAACACGGTGAAAAGCATCCTCCTTCGCACACGGCGGCGTCTCCGCCGATTCTTGGAAGAGGAGGGATACTCTGTATGAAAGCAGAACGGTTATTTGAAGCTATCGGCGCTGCGGACGCGGAGCTTGTTGTCCGCGCGGAAGCGCCGCAGAAAAAGAAACGCAAGGGGTGGCACGCTTTGGCAGCATGCCTTGTGTGCGTTGTGGGGATCGGTGTCGCGGGGAGCTTTTTCTTTGGCGGCATGGGCGGCAGCGCCGGAGGGGGAACAGGAGACGAGGTCTCTTCCGACGGCAGCCATATCTTCATGTCCTACGGCGGCCCTGTCCTTCCTCTGACGGCGGAGGGGGATACCGCGGGGATTGCAGTGACGCGCCATGTGGATTTTGATTTTTCTCCTTACTATCCCGTGGAGGAAAGTTATGAAGATATGGGCAAGACCCATACCTACACCCGCTGGAGCAGCGCTGCCCTTGTGCGTGACAGCTATGTGCTGACCAATACTGCGGCTGATGCCGGAACTCTGCGTTTGATCTATCCTTATAAGGGTACTATGGAGCAGGCGGCGCCCACTATCAGCGTCAACGGTGAGATGGTGGATGCCACCGCCTGCTACGGTGACTATGCAGGCGCCTTTATCGGCGCGTGGGGCTCCAACCACGAAAATGAGACATTGAACCTTGCCAGTGTGGAAAGCTGGGAAGGGGTGCAGGACCTTCTTGAAAACGGCGCTTACCGCGCGGCGGCGCTAAGCCGCGAGCAGGTGGTGCTGGATCAGAAGGTGGTGGTCTACGCATTTACCAATGCCTCGGCTCCCGAAATAGAGGATCGCAACCCCACGCTTGCCATGTCTTTTGAAATGGATTACAGCAAGACTACAGTTCTGACCTATGGTTTCAACGGCCAATCCCGCAATGAGGAAACGGGCTATCGCCGCTGCAGCTTCTCTGTGGAGGAGCCGGGCAGCAAGTGGGCAGACCAGCCGCATTTTGTGGCGGTGATCGGCGAGGATATCAAAGGATACACCTTGCAGGGTTATCTGGACGGCGGCTGCGATAAAGGGGAAGAACTGGACGGCGTCACTGCGGATGTTGTGCGGTATGAAACTACCCTTGGCATCCTGATCGATGAGCTGCTGAAAACGGAAGATTTCAATTTCACCTTTGAAACCATACACGGTGAGCCCATCCCCACCGTCTATCCCCGGGAAGACTATGTCAATGCTATTGCCGAGGCGCTGGTACAGTATGGCCCGTTGGCACCGGAACCTATGATGCGCTATGAATACGG
Source organism: Oscillospiraceae bacterium (assembly GCA_017396725.1). The sequence continues at coordinate 969 of JAFQLA010000198.1, read as the reverse complement.
AGATCTTGAAAGTGTGCTCTACGAGGCAACGGGCTTTACCCGCATCCTCTATCTCGCTTTCGATGTGACGCTGGCGGCAGGGGAGAGCATAACGGTGGAAGCCGCTATGAGTCAGGAGGCCAGCATCGACTTTACAGGCAAGAATAAAGACCTCCACGGCTACGATATGATGACAGCGGTGGATTCGGCTTTGAGCTTTACTGCCCAAAGCGCCTCCCTCAGCAATTATAATGCCGTTGAGATTATAAACCAGAACTTCGGTTTCGACCTTGCCGCGGGAGTGGATAGTGTAGAGCTTGACTGCAATATACCCCATTACTATATGGAGATCCAACGGGTTTGGGAAGAATGAAAAAGAGAGGGAGCGATGCTCCCTCTCTTTTTTTGAGTTCGGGGAAAATGCAAAAAAAAGAGCCACGACTTCGTCGTGACTCTTTTGGTGGACGGTACAGGACTCGAACCTGTGACCCCCTGCACGTCAAGCAGGTGCTCTACCAGCTGAGCTAACCGTCCGGACAGCATTAATACTATACAAGAAAACGACCTGTATTGTCAAGAAAAATCGATATGTCAAAATGCACAAAAACTTGCTTTTCCGAAAGGGGGGCTGTGGTAAAATGGTCGGCTTTTGTGAAAAAGCAACAAATTTTGCATGCAAAATTTTAGCGTAAAACAAAGGGGATTTACGAAAAAGCCTTTAAAAAAGCGAAATAAGTTGATATAATGTAACGGCTTGGCTGGGGTTTATTAAAAATACCCATACTTTTCTGCAAACCTGTTGTCGGACAACGAGAAAAGGTGCAATATGTGAGCAGAAGAGTTCAGCATTGTGCTGATAAATTTTTTATGGATCACCTGAAAGGAGAGACTACCATGGCACTGAAAACGGCACAGGAATATATCGACAGCCTGCGGGAGCTGAAGACCCGCGTATATATGTTCGGCGAAAAGATCGAAAACTGGGTGGAT
>JAFQLA010000197.1 GCA_017396725.1 Oscillospiraceae bacterium | reverse complement strand
TCGGCTATCGCGGCGTGACTCTGCCCCACAAGTTCAAGATCGCTGTCGGCGGCTGCCCCAATAACTGCGTCAAGCCCGATCTGAACGATATCTGCGTCATCGGCCAGCGCGTTCCCATGCCCGACTTCTCCAAGTGCAAGGGCTGCAAGGTCTGCCAGGTTGAAAATGCCTGCCCCATCAAGATCGCCAAGGTTGTAGACGGCAAGATTCAGATCGATCCCAATGAATGCAACAACTGCGGCCGCTGCAAGGGCAAGTGCCCCTTCGGCGTTCTCGAGCAGTATCAGGATGGCTACAAGGTCATGATCGGCGGCCGCTGGGGCAAGCGCGTGGCTCACGGCCAGGCTCTCACCCGCATCTTCACCACCGAAGAAGAAGTTCTCGATGTCATCGAAAAGGCACTGCTGTTCTTCCGCGATGAAGGTATCTCCGGCGAGCGCTTCGCCGATACCGTCAACCGTCTGGGCTTCGACTATGTCAACGAAAAGCTCCTCTCCAACGCCATCGATAAGGATGCTATCCTGAAGAAGACCGTCAAGGGCGGCGCAACCTGCTAATTGCATACTTTCCTCTTAGTGAGGAACCTGCCATACCGAATAGAACGGTTTAAGGGCTTTTAAAACGGTTTCCCCACGGGTCATCACCACCCGTGGGGAAACTTTATCTTTTTGCGGAAAATTTTGTCGAGTCGCCCCTCAAAGCCTTCGCCCCTCAAAGCCTTCCCCCTTGAGGGGGCTGGGGGACCGCGCAGCGGTGGATGAGGGTGCCCCACGAAATTTTCCCCCCCATTTCTCAGTAAAGGAGACCCCGTTATGATCCGAAAATTCGCAGCGCTGCTGCTTACCTTCGTTACTTTGCTTTCTCTCGTTTCCTGCGGCAAAACCGCGGAAGAAACCCCCGATACCCCCGCCGCCGTCACCTTTACCGACTCTTTGGGCCGCACCGTCACGGTGGATCACCCGCAGCGCACAGCCGCCCTTCTTGGGAGCTTCGCCCAGATCTATATGCTTGCCGGCGGCAGCGTCGTCGCCACCGCGGACGACGCGTGGGACGATCTCGCTCTCGACCTTTCCGAAGATACCGTGAATCTTGGCAACACCAAGTCCCTCTCGCTGGAAGCTCTCCTTGCCGCCCAGCCCGATTTCATCCTCGCCAGCACCAATACCCGTCAGAATGTGGAGTGGAAGGACACGCTGGAATCCATCGGCATCCCCGTGGCCTACTTCGATGTCTCCTCCTTTGAAGATTACCTGGCCCTTCTTAAGATCTGCACCGATATCACGGGGCGGCCCGACCTCTATGAAACCCACGGCACCGCCGTGGCAGAGGAGATCGAAGAAGTGAAAAAGTTCGCCCGCACCGATAGCCCCACCGTCCTTTCCATGGTGGCTTCCGCCTCCGCCGTCCACGCCAAGAATAGCGAGGGCAATGTGCTGGGAGCCATGCTGCGGGACTTAGGCTGCGTGAACATCGCCGACTCCAACGCCATGCTCTTGGAAAATCTCTCCCTTGAATACATCGTGGAGTGCGACCCCGACTATATCTTCTTCGTCCAGCGCGGCGATGACGAGGCGGGGATGCACGCCTATGTCGAAGAGCTCTTTGCTTCCAACCCCGCGTGGAACTCCCTCACCGCCGTGCGGGAGGGCCGTGTCTACTTCATGGAAAAGAACCTCTATAACCTCAAGCCCAACCACCGCTGGGGCGAAGCCTATGAAAAACTGGAGAAAATTTTGAATGCTTAAAAGAAAGTCCTCCCTTTTCACCCTCGCTGCCGTCTTTTTGCTCCTTGCCGCCTTTTTGAGCCTGCGGTACGGCGCGGCGGATATGACCCTTGGTGAGCTTTGGGCCACCATCCTCGCAGGGCCCGAAGAGGGCGTCATCTTCTATTATGCCCGCCTGCCCCGCACCGCGGCGGCTCTCCTTTCGGGAGCGGCGCTCTCCGTTTCGGGGTGCATTCTGCAGCGCCTTCTGGGCAATCACCTTGCCTCCCCCGGCATCATCGGCGTCAACGCGGGCGCCGGCTTTGCCGTTACCTGCTGCTGCGCGCTGGGCGCTTTGGGGGGCTGGAGCGTCAGCCTTTCCGCCTTTGGCGGGGCGCTGATTGCCGCCTTTTTGGTGATGGGTCTCGCCCGCGCCACCGGCGCCTCCCGCACCACGGTGATTCTGGCAGGTGTCGCCATGAATTCCATCCTCGGCGCCCTTTCCGACGCCGTCATCACCCTCGTCCCCGAAGCGGGGATGCTCAGCGGCGAATTCCGCGTGGGCGGCTTTTCCGCCGTGTCCCACACCCGCCTTATCCCCGCCGGCATTTTGATCCTTCTCTCCCTTGCCGTGGCCTTCACC
>JAFQLA010000196.1 GCA_017396725.1 Oscillospiraceae bacterium | reverse complement strand
GCGTAAGTCTTTTTCCGCTGGGAGGCAAGGAGCAGATTGTCCTTCACCGACATCTGCAGCACGAGGCCTTTGTTGTGGCGGTCATCGGGAATGTGGCCCAGACCCTTTTCGATCATCTCCCGGGGGGATGCCTTGGTGAGCTTTTCGCCGTCGGCAAAGGAGACGGAGCCTGTGTGCCTGCGAAGACCTGTAAGAGCTTCGCCCAGCTCCAGCTGGCCGTTGCCGTCTACGCCTGCGATGCCGAGGATCTCGCCTGCGCGGATCTCAAAGCTGACATTTTTCACGGCTCTCAGACCCTTGTTGTTGTCGGCACAGATGTTTTCCGCCCGGAAGAGGACATCCCCGAAGGGATGGGGCGTGCTCTTGCGGTCAAGGAATACATCGCGGCCTACCATCATGTTGGCAAGCTCGTCTTTATTGGTGTCGGCGGTATTTACATTGCCTGCCACCTTGCCGTCACGAAGAACGGTGACGCGGTCGCAGTAGCGGATCACATCTTCGATCTTGTGGGTGATAAGGATCACGGAGCAGCCTGCCGCGGTGAGAGTCTTGAGGGATTCGAAAAGCTCCGTCACCTCCTGCGGGGTGAGAACGGCGGTGGGCTCGTCCAAAATCAGGATCTTGGCCTTGCGCATGAGAAGCTTCAGGATCTCCACTTTTTGCTGCACGCCAACGGGCAGCTGCCAGATGCAGGCCTTAGGGTCTACATTGAAGCGGTACTCATCGTTGAGAGCCTGCACCTGTGCGTCCAATTTCTTGCGGTCCATAAGGAAGCCTGCTTCCTTGAGACCCAGGAAAACGTTGTCCGTCACCGTCAGCTGGGGGATAAGGGCAAAGTGCTGGTGCACCATGCCGATGCCGTGGGCGATGGCGTCGCCGGGGCCCTTGAAGCGCACTTCCTTGCCGTGGAGGGTCACGGTGCCGGCGTCGTAGCTGTGGAGCCCGTAGAGAGAATTCATGAGGGTGGACTTGCCTGCGCCGTTTTCGCCGAGGATGGCGTGGATCTCGCCTTGCCGCAGGTCGAAATTCACATCATAGTTGGCACAGAAGCTGCCGAAATACTTGCAGATGCCGCGCATTTCCAATACATTCACGGAATAGATCACCTCACGCTTCATAAAGTGAAAAGAAACCGACGGATTTTGCGATAACCGCAAAATTGACACGGGATCCCGTGTCAAAAAGGGTTGAATAGAAAAATTGTTATGCTTTCTAGAGTTTATATTGTCATTTTAGTGTATGAAAGCGCTGAAAACAATTGACGAATCTTCCAAAAGGATAGGGGACCTTTTGGTGAAAAGCGACACGTCCTTTGCGCACCAAAGGTTTGCGGACAGAGGCCTTTGCGGCAAGGGGTAAAAACGTGCACATTTTTGCATTTTGCACTTTTTCCTGCCCGGGGAATGCGGGTTGAAAAAGGCGGCAAATGAGGCTATAATAGAATCAGCAAAAAATACGCTCTTATCAGTTGTTGACGGGCCTTCGCCCCAAGGGTGCGGCGCCGTTAAGAAAAGAGGCCGCTTATGGATAAAAAACGCATGCATCACCTCTCCAGCGCTCTGCGCCGCGTGCTGGGCCGCAAGTCCACCGCCGCCGCCATGGGCATGAGCAAGGAAGAAATCGCTCGGATTTGCCTTGCCCCCGGTTATGAGAAGAAGCTTGCCGCCATCTTTGATGGGGGCGAGATCTCCTGCGCCGCTGTGGAGCGTGCCTTTTCCGACACACTTGCCGCCCTTGCGAGCGTTCCGCAGGAGGGCTGGCTTTCCTGCGCCTATCGCTATGCCTGCGCCGCCATGTTCCCTCAGGAGGGACAGGGGGATAAGCATCGCGCGGGCGTTGTTTTTTTCCTCTATTTGCTGCAGGTGATCTTTGACGCGGAGCTGACCTTCGGCCTGCGCCGCGATGCTTATGACCCCGTGCCTTTGACCTTTGAGGGCGTGTCTGACGGGTACAGCGAGGAATACCAGCGTTTTGCCGCCGCCTGGCGGCAGGACTTCGTGTACGAGGCCATGCGCCTTGGGCTGGAAGTCACCCCCTACCGCACCATGGAGCATATCGCGGGGGTCAACCGCGTGGCCGTTACCATGGCCAAAGAACTCATCCGCTGCGGCGCGCAGGTGAAGCTGCCCCTGGTCAGCGGCGCGGCGCTGGGCCACGATATCGGCAAATTCGGCTGCCGCGCAGGGGAGCGGGTGCCCTATCTCCACTATTACTACACCGGCCGCTGGTTCCGCCGCCATAAGATCCATGCCATTGGCCATATTGCCGCCAACCACTCCGTGTGGGATCTGGAGCTGGAAAATCTGACGGTGGAGTCTCTGCTCCTCATCTATGCCGACTTCCGCGCCAAGCAGGAGCGGGGCCCCAACGGGGAGGAGATCTGCCGCATTTTCTCTTTGAAGGAAGCTTTCGATGTGATCCTCTCCAAGCTTGATAATGTGGACGAGGCCAAGCGGGAGCGCTATACCCTGGTTTACGCCAAGCTCCGTGACTTTGAAGAGTACATGATCGCCCTCGGCTGCGATGTGACCCTTGCGGGCAGGCAGCCTGAGCCCCTGCAGGAAAAGGATGTGGCCCTCATGGAAAACAGTGAGGTGGTGCGCTCTCTCCAGCGCCGCGGCGTGGAGCACAACCTTGAGCTGATGCGCCGCCTCAGTGACCGCCGCAGCTTCTCCGCCATTCTGGAGTCCGCCCGCAGCGTTGTCAGCGGCAGCGCCCAGCGCGCCTATCTCAACATTTTCTCCGCCTACTCCATCTACCTCAATACCCAGCAGAAAGAGCAGCTCCTTGCCTTCCTTTATGAAAGCCTCATGCACCGTGAGGGCGACATTCGCCGTCAGGCGGCCGCCATTATGGGCGAGACCATCGCCAACTACCACGCGGGCTATGCCAAGGAAGTGCCTTCTCACCACCAGCCCGACCCCAAG